>NZ_BAAJYT010000103.1:0-12591 GCF_057541515.1 Acidovorax sp. KNOB132 | reverse complement strand
ATCCGCTGGCCGCCGTGCAGGGCGCGCGGCGCATCGTGGTGGGCGGAGGCAACACCTTCGCGTTGCTGGGCCACCTGCGCCGCCAGGGCCTGCTGCCCGCGATCGCCGCCCGGGTGCGCGCCGGCGATGCGTCGTACCTGGGGTGGAGCGCGGGCTCCAACATCGCCTGCCCCACCATCCGCACCACCAACGACATGCCCATCACCGATCCCGGCGGGCTGGAGGCGATGGGCCTGGTGCCGTGGCAGATCAACGCGCACTACACCGAGGCCCACCCGCCCGGCCACCGCGGCGAGACGCGGCAGGAGCGCCTGCAGGAGTTCTGCGCGCTCAACCCCGGCACCCCGGTGCTGGGCCTGCCCGAAGGCACGGGCGTGCGGGTGCGGGGCGATGCGCGCACCCTGGTGGGCGACGTGCCCGCCCGGCTGTTCCATGGCGCGGCCACGCCCCGGCTGCTGAATGCGGGACCGTTGCCGGCCGACCTCTGAACCAGCGGCGGCGTTTGCGCCGGGCGCCAAACCGGTGCGCCAAGTGGAGGGCTAGAAGACCTGGTGCGTGGTGCGCTCGCGGCCGATGTAGCTGTTTTGCGCAGTGAAGCGCGCCTGTATCGCCGGATCAGCCCATTGGCCGGGCTCGATGACCAGGCCCAGACCTCTCAGCTGATCGACGTGAAGCCTGAGGCCCTGCAGGCGAGAGACTGTGGCTTCGACCTCGTCGTCGCTCAGTTGGTTGTCCAGCATCGCGTACAGTTCATCGTCCACCAGATCATCGATCATGGCCGCCATCGTGGTATCGATCACGGGGGGCAGCGCCGTTCCAAAGAACGGCAGGCCACTGCGCGGCCGGATATCGGATGGCCTGCGCAGGTCCTTGCCGAAGCACTGATCGTTGTCGATGCCCGTGACCTTGACATCACCGTTCGGTCCGACGTCGATGAAGTAGTTGTTGTCATGGCGATCGACCTGGCCCGTCAGGTGGTCCAGCAACTGCAGCTTGGTGACCTCCGCGAAGACCGCCGGATTTTTGAACCAGTCGGCATCGGCGTTGCTCGCCTGCTTGCCGGGTGCGCGCTCCATGAGTAGGCCGAGATCGGGGTCCAACGGGCCCCGTCCGGTGTCGATCAGTGCCAACCGGGTGTCCGCGATCACATCAAGGCCGAGCTTCTTCGCGCAGGACAGGGTCGCGATGTTGCGGATGGCCACTTGCGGATCGTCCATGGGAATGCCGGAAGCACTGCCCACCCAGCCTTTTTCCGTTGCCTTCAGCGGCTTGAACACACTGTCTTGCGCAACGCCATCGGTGTTCTGGACCTTGAGCGCGAAGACGGAAGCGAAGCTGCCCGACGTGAGGTGCTTGGGCTTTTCCAGCACCTGCGCGTCCGTGTAGGCCAACCGAGTGTCGGGCGTGATCTTCAGGTTCAGCTGCCGGTAGAGATGATCGGCCGGGTCTGCCAGCTGGCCCAGGACCTCCAGCAGCAATTCACGGTCTTCCTTCAAGACGTTCTGGCCCAAGGTGCCATCCTCGACCGCCATGCGGATCCTGTCCACCGCAACGCGGGCATCGAGCTGACCGGCTTTGGCCACCGCCATCGCATCGGCACGCACCCGCGCCACGAACGCCTCTCTGCGCCGGCCCTCCATGGGCTTTGGTGGCCCATTCAGGCGCGCGCGCCATTTGTCGGCCATCGTGACGGGGGTTTCTCGGCCCGCTCGTTCCTTCAGCCGCTTCATCGCCCGGCCGCCATGGGACAAGGCCAAATGCAAAAGCTGGTTGCGTTCGGTTTTTTTCTTGCTGCCGCGCCTGCTCGAACAGCGCACCCAATGTGGAACGGGGCACGGGGCGGGTGGCTGGCTCTGGCTGGATCTCGCTGCTGGAATGCCTCGAATGGATGGCGGGCGAGGACGGCGCCGTGACAAAAGGCGTCAGGGAAGGCGACACGGAAGGCGATGCCGCACCGGCCGGGTCAGCGGCTGCGGGCGGTTTTTCAGCCGGGGCCTTGGGCAACGCACTGCGCAAGGGCGAAAGTTGCCCGGCCAGCCCCGAGGGCCGCGTGGGCGCGCTGCTCACCAATCCAGCAGGTCCCTGCAGCGCACCGCGGGAAGGCGAAGCGGGCGTGGAGGGCACGGCGTCGAGGTCGACGCGCGGCGCGCCGGGGCTGGAACCCCGGGTGATACGGAACGGGCTTTCTGGCAAGGCGACTCTCTCTGCCACCCCAAATCACAGGATGGCACCCGGAAGTGTGCGGGTGAGCCCGCGCTGAAGGCCGCCGGGTTGCGAAGCCCCGGCACAGGGGGCGAAGCGGGCCACTACGCCGGCGCCAGCCCACGTCCTGCACGACACCTCTCACCAGCTGCTTTGCAGGCCCGCGGCATAGAACGGCACCCACTGGCGCTCGCGCCCGATGTAGCTGTTGTGCTCGGTCAGCAGTTCCTTCACGCCGGGCTCTCCCCAATGTCCAGGGTCGATCACCCGGCCGATCTCGCGCAGCTGGGCAATGTGCGCCTTGACGCCCTGGTGGCGCTGTATCGCCGCGCTGATTTCAGCCTCGTTCAACTTGTCTTCGAGCATCGAACGGATATCGCCCTCCGTGAGCGCCTGGATCGAACGCTCCATGTCGGTATCCACGATTGGAGGCAGCCCCACACCCCGGAACCGGGCTTGGGCGGTGCCATCCGCCCCGGGCCGGATATCAGCGGGATCGGTGAGCTTTTGGCCAAAGCACTGGTCGTTGTCGATCCCTGTGACCTTGACCCGCCCGTCCGGCCCGATATCGATGAAATAGTTTTCATGGTAGCGGTCGGTTTGCCCCGTGAGGTGGTCGAGCAGTTGGAGCTTGGTCACCTCCGCACACACGTCCGCGCGGTCCAGCGTCTGCACGTCGGTGTACAAGGCTGGCTTGCCGGGGGCACGCTCCATGACCAACCCCAACTGGAGGTTGGAAACCGAAGGGGCTTGCCGGGTGTCGATCAACGCCACTTGCGTGTCCACGATCACGTCCATACCGAGTTTTCTGGCATAGGCAAGCGTCGCGATGTTGCGCATCGCGGTCTGCGGATCGCTCTCTGGAATGCCGGTGCCTGCGGTCGTCGGATTGTTCTTCTCCGTGGCCTTGAGGGGCTTGAAGATGCCATCGAACACCGAGCCGTCCAGCTTCGCGAGACGGACCCCGAACACGGTGTGAAAGCTCCCTGATCTGAAAGCCCTGGGTGGTTCCAGGACCTGGACGTTGGTGAAGGCGGGCGACGTCTCGGGCGTGACCTTCAGGTTGATTTTTTGGTAGAGGCGGTGGATGGACAACTGGTCCAGCGCGGCCAGCAGCGCCTGCCGGTCCGTAGGCAGGATGCCTTGGCCCAGCATGCCCTCCTCTATGGCGGCGCCCAGCGCGTCGGCGGCCAACGAGGGCTCCATCGCGCCGGCCTTGGCAATCGCCATCACGTCCGCGCGCACCAATGCAGCGAATGCCGCATCGCTGTGCACATCCAAGGCTTCGGGTGCGCCTTTGAGTTGTGCATTCAATCGCTCGGCCAGCGTGGCCGGGTGCTGCCTGGCCGCGCGTTCCTTCAAAAGCTTCAGGGTTCCACCACCGCTTGGCAGGGCCGATTCGAGCAACCGCATCCGGCCGGCTCTGTCTGGCGTGTGCAGGCCGGGTGGCGATCGTCTGGTGCTTGCTGGCGAAGGGCCCGTCAGTGGGCGGGGTGCCGAATTGCGCACAGGCGAAAGCGGCCCTGCCGCGGCCTGATGCCGCCGAGGTGCCAGGCCCGGTCCCAAGGGCCCCTCCAGTGCGCGGGACGAAGAGGCAACCGGCCTGGCTGGCAAGGTGCCGGGCTCGATGCGCGACGGGCCGGGGTTTTGGCTCCGGGTGACCCGAAACGGACTGTCTGGCAAGGCAACTCCCTCCGCCGTTCAAAACGCACGGCACCGGGCAGTGTGTCGGCCAACGGCACTCGCGATCCAGCCTGTGGCGAAACGGCAGCCCGGCAGCCGAAGGAAGGCGGCGCCCAGCGACTAAGTCATCGGCCCCTGCGGATTCGACCCACCCGCCAATGCCCGGCCAGCGATCACCGCCTCAAGCTCCTGAAGCACGGCCGCTCTCATGCCGCCGGCCGGGTTCCACGGCGTCTCGGCCGCGTTCTGCCCTGCGGCCACCCAGCGCCAACCCGCGTGATCAAAACGGCTCGCCGCCACGTGCAGCCGCATGCCCGGCGGTATCTTGCCGGCCGATTCGGCACGTTGCAGGTGCGACAGCAAGGCAGCGGCCCAGTCGAACATTTCAGTGATGTGCGCGCGGGCGGGCTCGGGCTCCAGGTAGGCCCCACCCCAGGGAAGCTTGATGAAAAGCGCCAACCCCTGGCCGACCAGGTAGAAATGCACCGCCCAGCTGTTGGTGCCATGGCCGTCGAAACCCACCACGGCGTAGTCCGCCACATCGGGTTGCGTTTCGACTTCATCCAGGAAGTGATGGAAATCGTAAGGGGACGAGGCCACGGGACGTGTGGCGAACCATGCCCGCCCCTGGACCTGCAATGCGCTCGCCAGCGCTGCCGGTACGGGAGGAAACGGCAGTCCTTCATCAGCAAAGAGGGTCAGGGCTGAGGGCGCGCCGGTATCGCGTTCAGTTTCGTTGGCAGAGAGGTTCATGTGGGTCGTTCAATGTCTATGGTTGGCTGGCAACCCAGGCAAGTTCGCGATCGCGGCCCAGGTAGCTGTTTTCCGGGGTGAAGAGTTCCTGGATGTCGGATCGGCCCCATTCGTGCGGCGCGATGACGCGCCCCGCCTCGCGCAATTCGACCATGTGCTGCCTGACGCCTCGGTACCGCTGGATGGCGGCATCGACCTCGGCATCGTTCAGCTTGTCTTCCAGGATCGAAACAATGCCTTCCTCCGTGAGTGCAAGGACTGCGCTTTCCATGTCCGTGTCCACCACAGGGGGGAGCGCCGTGCCGCGGAGCCCCAGGCGCGACGGATCGATCGCGACGCCTTTCGGGTCGGTCCGCGGCGCTTTGGCGCCGGCTGGATCAGTCAGTGCTGCGCCGAAGCTGGTGTCGTTATCGATGCCCATGACCTTGGCCCGGCCATCGGAGCCGAGCTCGACAAAATAGTTTTTGTCGTAGCGATCCGCCTCCCCGGTCAGATGGTCAAGCAACTGGAGCTTCGTCACTTCCGCGCACACGGAGCCCTCCTTGAACACTTCCGCATCGACCTCTTCAGCCGATTCACCACGGGCGCGTTCCATGATCAGCCCCAAGGCAGGGTTGAACGGGTCATCTCCGATGTCGATCAACGCCACGCGCGTGTCGGTGACCACGTGAAAACCGATCATCTTCGCGTAGGCGACGGTTGCGAGGTTGCGCATCGCCGTCTGCGGATCTTCTCTCGATATGCCCGCCAGTCTGGCAGCCGCACTCCACTCCTCCACGTCGGGCACCTCGGAGTTCAGCGGCTTGAAAACGGCATCCAGTTCAGAGCCATCGGTGTCCTCAAGCTTGACTGCGTAAACCTTGCTGATTCGCCCCTCCCCCAGCTCCACAGGCGCCTCCAGCACCTGCGCGTTGGTGAACGCGGGCATGGTGTCGTCCGTCATTTTCAGGTTCAGCCGCGTGTACAAACGGTCGATGGCCAAGTCGTCCAGCACTTGCGTCAGCAATTCAAGATCGCTCTTCAAAATACCTTGGCCGAGTATCCCCTCATCTAAAGCCTCGGCCATCTTGTCGACCGCCACCAAAGGATCGACCCCACCAGCCATGGCCATGGCCCACAGGTCGTCACGCACCAGCGCCTCGAACGCCGTTTTCCGGGGGCCTTCCATCGGCCTGGGGGTTCCATGGCGGATCAGAAGCAACCTGTCGGCCAAAGTGGCCGGGTGCTCTCTGGCCGCGCGCGCCTTCAATCGTTTCATGGTCTGACCGCCATCCGGCAATGCCGAGTGCACCCATTGCGCCAGCGCAGCACGGCGGGCCTGTTTGGCTTGCCGGGCCTGCTCCGCCTTCTCGGCTTTTTCTTCTCGCAGGGCCTCGTCCAGCAGTTGGCGCAGCGTCTGGCGTCGTACCGGCTGAGAAGGCGAGGTCTCGTGCGTCGGCGAGGTATGGCCGTCGGAGACATGGGGCTGGATCTCTGTCTGCGAGCGGCCGATGACCGGTTGGCGGTTCAGTGCGGACGGTGGCAACGGACTGCGCACGGGGGAAGACTGCTCACCAGCGCCGTGCAATCGCTTTGGCGCGCCCATGAGACCTTCAGGCCCCTTCAGCGCCACCGGAGTATGCGGCGTACGCGCGGAAGGCACGCCGCCAGACTCGACGCGCGGCGCATTGGGCACGGAACTGCGAGCGGTCCGAAACAGGTGATCCAGCAAAACGACTCTCTCTCTGCCGTCAAAGGGAACGGTGCAAATGAGTGTGCCGGCCAAGGGCCCCGGACGAACTCGCTGCAGCGAAGCGGGAGGTCGGCACGCGAAATGTCATGACCTTCCGCCGCAGAGCCCCGTGGCTCAAACGCCTGCCACTCGTTGAAGATCGCGTGCCAGGTAGCTGTTCTGCGGAGTCATGAGCGCCTGGACCTGCGGCGTCTCCCAATCTTTCGGATCGATGACCCAGTTCTGCGCCCGCAACTGAACGATGTGCGCTTTCAAGCCTCGGTACCGCTGAAGCGCGGCGGCAATTTCCGCGGTGTTCAATTTGTTGCCGAGCATGGAATGGATGTCGTCCTCCGTCATCGCCTCAATAGCGCGCTCCATGTCGGTATCCACCACGGGAGGCAGCCCGACTCCCTGCAAGAACCTGTGCTGCGAGTCATCGGCGTACCGGGCACCGGCGGGATCGGTCAACTTCTCGCCAAAGCACTGGTCGTTGTCGATGCCCATGACCGTGGGCCGATCGTCCGCGTCGATATGGATGAAGTAATTGAAACCATGGCGGTCCCCCTCCCCCGTCAGGTGGTCGAGCAGCTGGAGCTTGGTCACTTCCGCGCGAACATCTGCCCGGGCCAAAACGCTCGCAGGCGTGCGCTCGGCCGGTTCGCCCGGGGCCAGCTCCATGAGCAGGCCCACGGAGGGATCAAACGGTTTTTTATCGACGTCGATCAGTGCCACGCGGGTATCCGGAATCACATGAAACCCGAGCTTCCTGGCGTAATCGACGGTGGCGAGATTGCGCATCACGGTCTGCGGGTCATATCTCGGAATGCCGGTCGCCCAACCGGCATAAGACCAATCCTCCCTCGGAATCGGCTTGAAGAGGGCATTCAGCACCGCGCCGTCGGTTTCCTTGAGCTTGACTTCATAGACGTGGGTGAATTCTCCAGCGCCGAACGGTTTAGGCACTTGCAGAAGGTCTGCGTCGGTAAAGGCAGGCTTGGTGTCGTCTGTCATTGCCAGATTCCACCGCCGGTAGAGACCTTCCAAGGACAGGTCACCCAATATTTCCAGCAAAAGCGCTCGATCCCTTTTGAGGATGCCTTGGCCGAAGATGCCTTCGCCGAGCGCCTCGGTCAATTGGTCGACCGCAGCCCTGGGTGCAATCTGGCCAGTGGATGCCAGCGCCCGCAGATCAGCGCGCACCAACGTTTCGAAAGCCGACCTGCGCTGGTCCTTCATGGTTTTGGGCATTCCGGTCTGGATCGAATGCCATATCTGGGCCGCCGTCTTCGGGTGCTTTCTGACTGTGCGCTCCTTGAGCCGTTTCATGGCCTGCCCCCCGTCGGGCAGCGCCGAATGCACCAGTTGCTCCAGTGCGGCACGCCGTTGCTGACGGTCTTGCTCGGCCTTTTCGGCTTGATCAATTTTTTCCTGCCGAAGCTCCTGCTTCAAAAGTTCGCCCAGTCTCGGACGGCCAACCTTCTGCGATGGCGGAGCCGCATCCGGCCCTTGCGATGGATTGGCGCCAGAAGACAACTCTTGAATCTCACTTTGCAGTCGAATGCTGGGCTGCCTGTTCAGGGCGGGCAACGGGCTGCGAAGGGGTGAGAGTTGCTCCAACGATCCTTGGGGCCGTTTGGGCGCATGCCGGAGTCCCGCAGGACTTTCCGAAGCGAGGGGCGAAGGCGTCTCAGGAGGCTTCGGTACATCGGCGGAGGTGCGGGGCTTATTGTGTATAAGGCCTCGGGCAAGCCGGGAAGCGATATTCGACAACATGGCTTTCTTTCTGCCGCCAGAATGGTTCGGCCCGAGCGACTATGCCGAACAACAACACGGGCCTGCACACTGCTGCGAAGCCCGCGGCCGAAAGGCGAAAAAACGAAGAGCGATTGGCAATGAGCCACTCGCAATTCGATGGCCATGCGTTGGCGATCAATGCCTCACCAGGTGGTGATCAACAGCGCATGGTCACGCTCGCGCCCCACGTAGCTGTTTTGGCTGTTCAGGAGTTGCTGCACGCTCGCATCGCCCCACTCGGCCGGATCGATCACGCGGTTGGTGGAACGCAGTTGCGCAATATGCTGCTTGACGCCTTCGTGCCGCTGGACCGCCGCGTCGATCTCGGCCTCACTCAACTTGTCTCCCAGCATCGAACGGATGTCGGTTTCAGTGAGCGCGCCAATCGATCGCTCCATTTCGGTATCCACCACCGGAGGCAGCCCCGTCCCGCGGAACCCTTTACGCGAGGGATCATTCCGGATTCTTTCGATTCCGGCCGGGTCCGTCATTTTGTGTCCGAAGCATTGATCGTTATCGATCCCCGTCACCTTGGCACGACCGTCCGGTTCGATGTTGATGAAATAGTTGCCGGCATGGCGATCGCCTTGCCCCGTGAGGTGATCCAGCAACTGCAGCTTGGTCACTTCCGCGCATACGTTCGCTTGCCTGAAAAGTTTTGGATCAGTGTCGGCGGCCGACTTGCCGCGGGCCCGCTCCATCACCATACCCCGTTGACGGCCTTGTCCGGTATCGATCAACGCGACGCGGGTATCGGCCACCACGCGCATGCCGAGCTTTCTCACATAGGCAACCGTGGCCACGTTGCGCATTGCGATCTGTGGATCGTCAGGCGGAATACCGGTTTCCATGGCCACCCATCCACGCTCCTCCGTGCGGAGCGGCTTGAAAATGGCGTCGATCGGAACGCCATCCGGGCCCGTCAGCTTGACCGAAAACACCGTGTTGAACTTTCCCGATCCCAGCTTCTCGGGTTTTTCAAGAACCTGGTCGTCGGTAAAGGTCAGCCGCGTATAGGGAGTGATTTTCAGGTTCAGCTCATCGTATCGGCAGTTGACGGCCCATCCTTCAAGCACTTCCAACAGCATCTGCCGGTCTTGCTCCAGGATGGAAGGGCCTGCGGTGCCATTTTTCAACGCGTTGATCATCTCGTCGATCGCGCGTGAGTTTTCGATATTGCCAGCCTCGCCAAGCGCCACGACGTCCGCCCAAATCAGATCCTCGAACGCCTCTTTGCGTTTCCCCTCCATGGGTTTGGGCTTTCCATTCAAGATGGCGTGCCATCGCTGGTCCATCGTGGACGGATGCATCCTGGCCGCGCGGTCCTTCAACCGCTTCAGTGCGCCACCGGCATTGAACAGTGCCAATCGCGCCTGCTCGGCCTCCTCCCGGCGCTCCTGAGCCAGCAATTGCCCCAGTGTCGTTCGGGGCACACGCGCGGATCGCTGGGTGCCTGCAGCGCGCTGCAGGGGATCAGACTCGCCACGGACGCCGGCGTGTGGCGGAACGAAGGCCGTATGGCGTACCACCGCAGGCAGAGGCAACGCCGATGCTGCGGCAGACGCCTTGGTGCTTGCCTGCGCCTTGCCTAACAGCGACTGTGGCAACGGGCTGCGCACGGGAGAGCCATGCTCTTGGGCGCCCGGTGGGCGCCTGGCAGCGCTGCGCAGTCCGGCTGGTGCATCCAGCACTGACGGAGAGGGCGATGCCGACCGGGATGGCTCCACGTCGGTGTGCATGCGCTGCGATCCCAGGCCGGGGTTTCGATCTATCCGAAATGAGTTCTCCGGCAACATGGCTCTCTTTCTGCCGCCAAGACCTGCCGGCATCTCAGAGCATCCGATATCTGCGCGCGCGCCAACCCATCATGGCGAAGCACTGGGCAAACCAGCGAAAAATGCAGGCCGTCCTTCTAGACTTTGAAGGAATAGCACGCCCGGACCACTCGCCCCTCACAGCGCCGGAAACCCATCCCCCGCCGCGCCTGACGGCGCGGTCAGCCCATGCGAGGATGTCCGCACCCGCACCACCACCGCGCCATCAAACTCAGGCCAGCGCGCGCTGATGATGATCTTCTGCACGTCGCTCGTGCCTTCGTAGATCTGGCACACGCGCACATCGCGGTAGATGCGTTCCACGGGAAAGTCGTTCACCACGCCGTAGCCGCCCAGCGTCTGGATCGCCGCGCTGCACACGCGCTCGGCAATCTCGCTGGCGAAGAGCTTGGCCATGGCGGCCTCTTTCAAGCACGGCCGGCCGGCATCGCGCAGCGCCGCCGCGTGCCAGATGAGCTGGCGCGCCGCCTCGATCTGCGTGGCGCAGTCGGCCAGCCGAAATCCCACCGCCTGGTGGTTGAAGATGGGCGTGCCGAAGCTCTCGCGCTCCTTCGAATACGCCAGCGCGGCCTCGAACGCGCTGCGTGCCATGCCCACGCTCTGCGCGGCGATGCCGATGCGCCCACCCTCCAGCGCGCCGAGCGCGATCTTGTAGCCCTCGCCCTCCGCACCGATCAGGTTCTCGGCCGGCACGCGGCATTGGTCGAACTGGATCTGTGCCGTGTCGCTGCTGTGCTGGCCAAGCTTGTCCTCCAGCCGCGCGACGGTGTAGCCCTGCGAGTCGGTGGGCACCAGGAAGGCGCTCATGCCCTTCTTGCCCGCGCCCTTGTCGGTGACCGCGATGACGATGGCCACGTGGCCGTTCTTGCCGCTGGTGATGAACTGCTTGACGCCGTTGATCACGTAGCCGTCGCCGTCCTTCACCGCCGTCGTGCGCAGGGCCGATGCGTCCGAGCCCACGTGCGGCTCGGTCAGGCAGAACGCGCCCAGCATCCGGCCCTGCGCCAGCGGCGCGAGCCAGGCCTTCTTCTGCGCGGCGTTGCCGTAGCGCATGAGGATGGCGTTCACCGGGCAGTTGGTCACGCTGATGGCCGTGCTGGTGCCACCGTCGCCAGCCGCGATCTCCTCCAGCACCAGGGCCAGCGTCAGGTAGTCGAGCCCCGCGCCGCCGTCCTCTTCAGGCACGCAGATGCCGTAGGCGCCCAGTGCGGCCAGGCCCTGGTGGGCCTCGCGGGGAAAGTGGTGCTCGCGGTCCCAGCGGGCCGCGTGCGGCCAAAGCTCGCGCTGGGCGAAGTCGCGCACCGCGTCGCGGATCATTTCCTGGTCTTGGTTCAACAGCATGCTTTTTGTCTCCGTCGTCGAAAGAAATGGCTCTGAAGGGGCCTTGAAAATTCGTTTGCCGAACCCGGCGCGTCCGCCTCGCGGTGCCGGCCAGCGCCGGCTACACCGGCGTGCCGTGCATGCGCAGGCCGCGGCGGCGCGACCAATGCTCCACCACGCGCCGCCCATAGCGCACTCCGGGCTTTTCGATGCAGAACCACGAGAACGCCGCCATGGCCAGCGTCAGCGCGAGCGACACCGCGATGCACACCGCCAGGCTCCAGCCGCGCCTGAGGCTGATTTCCGTCACGGCCTGCTGGATCGGAAAGGCGTAGATGTAGACGCCATAGGACAGGTCCTCGCGCAGCCAGCCGCCCGAGCGGCCACCGCCCACGTGCGCGACCCAGAAGACGCCGGCCGCCACCAGGGCCCACACGCCGATCTGCACGCTCCACACCTGCGGCGTGAACCACGCCAAGGCGCCGCCCAGCACGGCCACCACCAGCAGCCACGGGCCGCTGCGCACGCGGTAGGCCGCGAAGGTGCAGCCGAGCAGGAACGCCACGCCGAACCCGGACACCTCCGCCCAGTGGAACAGGTGGAAGAGCGCCGTGAGCCACCGCGGCCCGGCATCGACCCAGGCATCCCAGCCGGCCACCCGCGCCCACTGCCAGGACACCGCCATGAGCAGCGCAGCCACGGGATACACCCAGCGCCGCCGCGTCCATCCCGCCACGCCCGCCATCGACAGCAGCAGGTACATCAACAGCTCGTAGCGGATCGTCCATAGCGAGCCGTTCACCGACCGGGCGAAAGGGTTGTTCTCAAACACACCTGGAAGCACCTGCATGACGGCCAGCCCCACGGCGTTGTTGAGGAAATGGATCCACGTGCGGGCATCGGACCAGTACTGCGCCGTCGGCAGCTGCGTCATGGCCCAGCCCAGCACGAACACCGAGAACGCGGTCGCCACCACCAGCCCGGGAAAGATGCGCGCCACGCGCTTAGCCCAGAACACGCCGATGTCCGGCTCGCGCTCCCAGCTCTGGCACACGAGGTAACCGCTGATGAAGAAAAAGCAGTACACCGCCAGCGAGCCGAGGCTGTGTCCGGAGAAGGGCACGGGCATGCTCAAGCGGTAGAGGAATTCGCCATGGGACAGCAGCACGGCGATCGCCGCCGCCAGGCGCAGCAGGTTGAAGTGGTTCGCGCCATGCGCGGTCGGCGCGATCACCGCCGCCCCGCGCGGGCGTCCAGCGCTGCGGCGCTCACCAGTGCGCGGCCCGGCGG
>NZ_BAAJYT010000102.1:0-12691 GCF_057541515.1 Acidovorax sp. KNOB132 | reverse complement strand
CCGGTGGGCCGGCAGGCGGGCGGCGCACCGGCGGGGCACTGAGCGCGCCTGCGCCGCCCGGCCTGTCCACCTTTTTTTTCTTTTCAGCCCAGCCGCTGGCGCAGCCGCGCGACGGCGCTGTGCACGGTGGTGAACACCGGCAGCCCCGTGGCCGCCTCGCACGCGCCCCGGGCGCGCGCCATGCTGAATTGCGCGAGCGCGATGCGGCGGCAGCCCTGCGCCTGCAGCGCAAGTGCCTGCTGGGCGATGAGCCGGTCGTGCAGCACCGCATCGCCCCGGTTCAGCGCGTCGAGCGCGCCGTCGGCCAGGGCCGTGTGCAGCGCCACGTGCGCAGGAAACTCCGGCGGCATGGAGGCCAGCGTGGGCGCGAAGGTGGCGATCAGGCCCACGGCCCCTTCGCCGGCGGCCTGCGCGATGTCGTCCACCATGGCCTCGTTGGGCTTGAGCACCGGCAACCCCGCATGCCGGCGCGCCACCGCCTCGATGCACGGCCCGAAGGCCGAGCAGGTGAACAGCAGCGCATGGGCGCCCGTGCCCACGGCGTAGTCCGCCAGCCGCTGAAACCGGTCATGCATGGCCGCATCCAGCCCTGCACCCGAGCGCGCCAGATCGGCCGAGAGGCTGTCGTCCAGCAGGTTCATGCGCAGCGCCTCGGGCCACTGCTGCGCGAAGGCGGCGTTGATGGGCTCGACGGAATGCGGCAGGGCATGGATCAGCGCGATGCGCGGCGGTGCGGATGCGGATACGGGGGTGGGTGCGGTCATGGGAAGGGGGCTCAGATGCCCTTGGAGCTGGGGTTCTGGAACGCGTCGCGCGTTTCGGCATTCAGCGGGTAGCGGATGTTGATGTTCTTGGGCGGAATGGGCGACATGAACCAGCGCTGGTACAGCGCCTCCATTTCGCCGGACCGCATCATGGCACCGACCACCCGGTCCACCAGCGCCTTGAACGGCGGATCGTCCTTGCGGAACATGAGCGACTGGTTCTCGGTGCGCAGGCTCTCGCCCACGATGGCGAAATCCTGCGGCTGGCGCGCATTGGCGATCTGCCCCGCGAGCAGGATGTCGTCCAGCACGAAGGCGGCGGCGCGACCGCTCTCCACCAGCAGGAAGGAGTCGGTGTGGTCCTTGCCCGACAGGTGCGTGATCTGCAGGGCCTGGCCCTTGTCGGCCTCGCGCAGCAGCCGCAGCGAGGTCGTGCCCGCCGTGGTCACCACGGATTTGCCCTGCAGGTCCGCGATGCCGCGGATGCCGGAATCGGCCTTGACCAGCAGGCGCACGTTGTAGCGGAAGATGTCGGGCGAGAAAGCCACCAGCTTTTGCCGCTCCACCAGGTTGGTGGTGGAGCCGCACTCGATGTCCACCGTGCCGTTCTGCACCAGCGGAATGCGGTTGGCCGAGGTGACGGCCTGGTACCTCACCTCGATGGCGGGCATCTTCAGTTCGGCCTTGACCGCCTCCACGATGCGGTGGCAGATGTCGATGCTGTAGCCCACGGGCCGCAGGTTGCCATCCAGGTACGAAAAGCCGAACGACGACTCGCGGTAGCCGAAGGTGATGGCCCCGCTTTGCTGGATCTTGCCCAGGGTGCCGCCGGCCGCGGGCGCCTCCTGGGCGAAGGCCGCCGGGGCGGCCAGGGCCGCGCACGACAGAAAGGCGGCCAGGAGGCGGCGCGGGAACGAAAGGGACGGTGCGACGGGCATGGCAAAGGCTCCTTCAGGAACGAGGGATGGAACGGGAGGGAGAACGGAACGACGGGGAAGGGTGACGCTCAGGCCAGCCCGGCCGTGGCCTGCCCGATGGCGTGCGCCAGCAGGTCGGCGATGGCCTGCAGGTCCTCGCGCGTGGCGATGTAGGGCGGCGCGAGCAGCACGTGGTCGCCGCGCAGGCCGTCCACCGTGCCGCCGAACGGATAGCACAGCAGGCCCGCATCCATCGCGGCCTTCTTGACGCGCGCATGCAGCTTGAGCGCGGGGTCGAACGGGGCTTTCTTGGCGCGGTCGGCCACCAGCTCGATGCCCCAGAAATAGCCCCGTCCGCGGATGTCACCCACGTGAGGATGGTCACCCAGCGCGCCGCGCAGCAT
This sequence comes from Acidovorax sp. KNOB132, assembly GCF_057541515.1. Taxonomy (NCBI): domain Bacteria; kingdom Pseudomonadati; phylum Pseudomonadota; class Betaproteobacteria; order Burkholderiales; family Comamonadaceae; genus Acidovorax; species Acidovorax sp. KNOB132. The sequence goes on along the minus strand of NZ_BAAJYT010000102.1, from coordinate 10,606 downwards.
GCGTTCGAACACCGGCGCATCGCCCTGCACTTTCTGCAGCAGGCCGTCGCGCGCGATCACCTGCTGCACCGCCAGCGCGGCGGCGCAGGCCACCGGGTGGCCCAGGTAGGTGTGGCCGTGCTGGAAGAATCCGCTGCCGCGCGACATGGCCTCGACCACGCGCCCCTGCGCCAGCACCGCGCCGATGGGCTGGTAGCCGCCCCCCAGGCCCTTGGCCACGGTGATGAGGTCGGGCACCACGCCCTCCTGCTCGCAGGCGTGCAGGGTGCCGGTGCGGCCCATGCCGCACATCACTTCGTCCAGGATCAGCAGCACCCCGTAGCGGTCGCACACCGCGCGCACCGCCTGGAAGTAGCCCGGCACCGGCGTGAGCACGCCCGCCGTGGCGCCGCCCACCGTCTCGGCCACGAAAGCGATCACGCGGTCCGCGCCCTGCGCGAGGATGGCGGCCTCCAGTTCCGCCGCCAGCCGCTGGCCGTAGGCCTGCGGAGATTCGCCGTCGCGCATCTCGCGGTACGGGTAGCAGGGCGACACGTGCGTGGCCGGCACGAGCAGCGGCGCGAACGGTGCGCGCCGCCAGGCGTTGCCGCCCACCGCGAGCGCGCCCAGCGTGTTGCCGTGGTAGCTCTGCCGCCGCGCGATGAAGTGCGTGCGCTGGGGCTCGCCCCGCTCCACGAAATACTGCCGCGCCATCTTGAGCGCGGCCTCCACGGCCTCCGAGCCCCCGCTCACGAAGTAGGCGTGGCTCGTGCCGGCCGGCGCGCCGCGCACCAGCGTCTGCGCCAGCTCTTCCGCCACGTCGGTGGTGAAGAAGCTGGTGTGGGCGTACGCGATGCGGTCGACCTGCCGGTGCATGGCGGCGATCACGTCGGCATGGCCATGGCCGAGCGAGGACACGGCGGCGCCGCCGCTGGCGTCCAGGTAGGTGCGGCCGCTGGCGTCGCGGACCACCATGCCCTGCGCGCCCGCGGCGACAGGGGGGGTCTGGTGGAGATGGCGGTGCAGGACGTGTGTCATGGCGGGGCGGGCAAGGTTCGGTGGCGGCGGGGCGGTCAACGGATCAAAAAATCCATTTCCCATTAATTTAGAACAAATATACCAATACCTGCAAAAATTGCAACATGCGTTTTTTCGATTAATCAGATGGAACACATGTTCCAAACCCCATCCGGCCTTCCTTTCATTCCTGCCCGTGCGCGCTTGCCCTACAGTCGTGCGGTGGCGCAGCGCGCCGCGCCGCCCTTTGTTCAGCCCCTGTCCAGGTCCGTTTCCATGAGTCTCAGAGACACCATTCGCCAGCGCCATGCCGGGCTGTCCCCCTCGCTGCAGCAGGCGGCCAAGTTCGTCATCGACCGTCCGAACGAGGTCGTGACCACCTCGATGCGCACCGTCGCCGCGCGCTCGGGCGTGCCGCCAGCCACCCTGGTGCGGTTCGCGCAGCAGTTGGGATTCGAGGGCTGGCCTGCGCTCAAGGAGGCCCTGGCGCAGGACATGGGCCTGGGCAGCGAGCAATACGCCCCGCGGGCACGCCAGTTGGCCGGGCGTGCCAAGGACCAGTCGCTGGTGGGCGAGATGTTCGACGTGCACCGCCACAACCTGGAACAGACCGAGCGGCAGAGCGCCGTCTCGCTGCCGCGTGCCGCGCGGCTGCTGGAGCAGGCCCGCCATGTGCACGTGGCGGGCTTTCGCGCCTGCTTTCCCGTGGCGTTTTCTTTCGTCTATGTGTACCGGCTGTTCCGCCCCTCGGTCCATCTGGTGGACGGCCAGGGCGGCTCGCTGGAGATGCAGCTGCGCGCGCTGGCCAAGGGCGACGCGCTGGTGGTGGCCAGCTTCGCGCCGTACTCGCGCGAAGCGCTGCAAGCCGCCGAAGCGGCGCGCAGCGTGGGCGCGAAGGTGGTGGCGTTGACCGACAGCGAAGCCTCGCCGCTGTCGCTGCTGGCCCATGAGACGGTGCTGTTCGCCACGCAGAGCCCGTCGTTCTTTCCGTCGATCGCCGCCGCCACGGCGGTGGCGGAATCGCTGCTGGAACTGCTGGCCAGCCGCGCGGGCGCGCCGGGCATCGAGCGCATCGAGGCGGCCGAGCAGCACCTGGTGCGCTCGGGCGCCTACCTGCAGCCGGTCGCCCTGCGCAAGCCAGGGGGCTGACGCCCCTGGTGATTCAGGCCACGGTCGAGGCGCTGGCCGCAGCCGGTGCCGCCTGCCGGCGCTGCGCCAGCCGGTTGGCCGCGCTCACCACCGCATGCACCGACGCCGTGACGATGTTGTGGTGCAGGCCCACGCCGAAGGTCGCGCCGGGCACGCCGTAAAGAGCCGCCTCCACGATGGCCAGGGCCTGTGCATCGGCGCCGGAGCCGGTCGCACGCTCCTCGTAGCCGTGCACGCGCAGCGGCAGGCCCAGGGCGTCCACCGTGGCGTCGATCGGGCCGTTGCCCTGGCCCTGCAGGGTCTGGCGCGCGCCGTCGATGGTCACGTCCAGCTCGATGCCGCGGCCGTCGTCGGCCAGCCGGTGGGCATGGCAGACGATGGCGCCGGGCACGCCCGCGGGGGTTTCGAGGTAGGTGGCCTGGAACAGCGACCACAGCGTGGCGCCGGTCATCTCGGTCTCGCTGGCATCGGTCTGGCGCTGCACCACGGCGCTGAACTCCACCTGCATGCGGCGCGGCATGACCACGCCGCGCTCGCGCTCCAGCAGGAAGGCGATGCCGCCCTTGCCCGACTGGCTGTTGACGCGGATCACGCTGTCGTAGGTGCGGCCGAGGTCCGCCGGGTCGATGGGCAGGTAGGGCACCTGCCACAGGCCCTCGGGGTCGTGGGCGGCGAAGCCCTTCTTGATCGCGTCCTGGTGCGAGCCCGAGAACGAGGTGAACACCAGGTCGCCCACGTACGGGTGGCGCGGGTGCACGGGCAGCGCGGTGCATTCCTCGGCCACGCGCGCCACGGCGTTGATGTCGGAGAAGTCGAGCCCCGGATGCACGCCCTGCGTGTAGAGGTTGAGCGCCACCGTCACCACGTCGAGGTTGCCGCTGCGCTCGCCATTGCCGAAGAGGCAGCCTTCCACGCGCTGGGCGCCGGCCATCATGGCCAGCTCGGCCGCCGCCACGCCGGTGCCGCGGTCGTTGTGCGGGTGCACCGAGAGCACGATGTGCTCGCGGGGGCTCAGGCGCCGATGCATCCACTCGATCTGGTCGGCGAACACGTTGGGGGTGGCGTTTTCCACCGTGGTGGGCAGGTTGATGATGATCTCGCGACCCGGGCCCACGCCCCAGGCGGCGATGGCGGTCTGGCAGGCTTCGAGCGAGACTTCCAGCTCGGTTGCACTGAAGGTTTCGGGCGAATACTGCAGCGTCCAGCGGGTTTCGGGCTGGGCATCGGTCAGGCGCTTCAGGTGCGAGACGTGCTGGTCGATGAACGCCATCACCTGCGTCACATTCATGCCGAACACCACGCGCCGCCACACGGGCGCGGTGGCGTTGTACAGGTGCACGATGGCGCGCGGCGCGCCGCGCACGGCCTCGACGGTGCGCTCGATGAGGTCGGCGCGCGACTGCGTCATGACCATCAGGGTCACGTCGTCGGGCACAAGGCCCTCGTCGATGAGGCGGCGCACGAAGTCGTAGTCGGTCTGCGATGCGGCAGGAAAGCCCACCTCGATTTCCTTGAAGCCGATGCGTACCAGTTCGTGGAACAGCTTCATCTTGCGCTCGCCGTTCATCGGCTCGAACAGTGCCTGGTTGCCGTCGCGCAGGTCGGTGGACAACCAGATGGGGGCGCGGGTGATGGTCTTGGAAGGCCAGGTGCGGTCGGCCAGCGCGATGGGGGCGATGGGCTGGTACTTGGTAGCGGGCTTGGAAATCATGAGAGGCTCCACGAACGGTGTGTGCCGTGCTGCAAGGCAGCGCTGGGGCACGGGTCGAATCAACGGTGAACGGTGAACGACATCCCCTGCAGCCCTCCACCATGGGTGGAGGCTGGTTCGCGGGCCGGGGTCAGGGGGAAATCGGTGTTGCGCTTTTAGGCAACGGTGATGGCGAACGCAGGCAGACCCCGGCCAGGCACTAGGCCTAGCGATAGTGGGGATAGCAGCAGATTGCGTTGCATAGCGGCAAATCCTAGCACAGGACGATCAAATCCCGTCCACAGGCGCCAAAACGCCACAAAAACTGATTAACAATGGGTCATACATTTCGCACGTTCTTGCATTTGCAAAGGGCGTGCCGGTTCTTCTGCATCGGTTCGTCCGGGCGCGTTGGCGCCCTTGTCTGCTGTCTGCCCTCCACAGGAGCACGTTCCATGAAACGCCGTGTATTCACCACCCGCCTGGGCGCCTCGCTGGCCCTTCCCTGGATCGGCTCGGCCGCTCGCGCGGCCCCTCCCGTCATCGTCGGCATGGTGGCGCCGCTGACCGGAGGCAATGCCGCCGAAGTGGGCAAGCAGGTGGTACTGGGGGTGGAAACCTATTTTGCCGAGGCGCAAAAGAGCCAGGCATTTCCCGGCCTGGAGGTGCGGCTCGTCGTGGAAGACGATGAATTCAAGCCTGAGAAGACGCTGGCCGGCGCCCGCAAGCTGCTGGCCATGAAGCCCGCCGCGCTGATCTCTTTCGCCACCAGCAACACCCAGGCGCTGATCGAGGCCAAGCTGCCGCAGGACAGCGGCGTGCCGCTGTTTCCCACGCGCTCGGGCTCGCAGGTCATCCGCGAGCCGGTGAACCCCTACGTCTTTCACGTGCGCGCCGGCTACAGCACGGAGCTGACCAAGCTGGTCGCGCAGATGGGCGACGCCATCGGCATGACCAAGTTCGCGGCGCTCTACCAGAACGACGCCTATGGCGAAAAGGGCCTGGAGGCGCTCACGGCGGCCCTGTCGAAGCGCAAGCTGTCACTGGTCGCCAAGGAGCCCTACGAGCGCACCTCGTCGGACATCCAGCCCGCGCTGGCCAAGCTGCTCAAGGCGGATGCGCAGGTGATCGTGATGGTGGCGGGCCAAGCCGCGGGCAGCGCCTTCGTGAAGGCCTACCGCGCGGCCGGCGGGCATGCGCAGGTGGTCGGCATCTCCGACCTCGACCCCGTGAAACTGGTGGACGCCGTGGGTGCGGAAAACGCCCGCGGCGTGGGCATGACGCAGGTGTTCCCGGCGCTCACCAACCAGTCGATCCCGGTGGTGCGCGAATTCCGCCAGGCCATGCAGGCAGCGCAGCAGAGCGCCAGCATCGCCTCGCTGGCGGCGTTCGAAGGCTTCCTCGTGGCCAAGACCATCGGCCAGGGAATCAAGGCCGTGCCGCGCAGCGGCAGCGGGGGCGTGGATGGCCGGGCGCTGGCCGAGACGCTGTCGCGCCTGCCGCGCATCGATCTGGGCGGCTACGAGGTGTCGTTCCTGAACAACCGGCGCGAAGGCAGCCTGTTCACGGAAATCGCCATCCTCGACAGCTTCGGGCGCGCGCGCTACTGACCAAAGCCGGGGCCGCTGAGCCCAGGGCATCCCCGCGAAACGGGGCCCGGAGCGGTGCTAAAACGCCCGCGGTGGCCTTCGCCACCGCCGCGCCGTGCTGCGCGAACCACTTGCCCAACGCGGGCCGCGCGCAGCGCTGCAGGCCCATGAGCAGGGCATGCGCGGGGTCGGCTACCCCCCAGCGGGTGCGCAGGTCGTGCTGGATGCGGCCCAGCAGCGCCGCGGCCATCTCCGCATCGGCCAGGGCTCGGTGGGCGCGTTCCGCCAGCGGCAGATCCAGGTGGCCGACGATGCTGCCGAGCTTGTGGCTGGGCGCCTCCGGGTACAGGCGACGCGACAGCAGCACGGTGCACGCGAAGGCGTGGGGCGCCGGAAGGTCCGCACACTGCAACTCGGCCGCCCAGAACTTGCTGTCGAACGATGCGTTGTGCGCCACCATGGGCGTGTCGCCCACAAAGCGCGCCGCCTCGCGCATGACCTGCTCCGCATCGGGCGCGGCGGCCACCATCGCATTGGTGATGCCCGTCAGCTGCGTGATGAACGGCGGAATCCACGCGCCGGCATTCATCAGGCTCTGAAAGCGGTCCACCACCTGGCCGTTGTCCAGCAGCACGATGGCCACTTCGGTTGCCCGCGCGCCCTGGCCGGGCGAGATGCCCGTGGTTTCGAAATCGATGACGGCGATGAGGGACATGGCGGGGCGGCAAAGGGGTCGGCGTGCGGAATGCCCGCATTTTCGGCGAAGTGCCCGGACCGGCCGGCGCGAAGGCGCCGCCAAGGACGCGCGGCAGGGGGCTCACTCCGTGTCGCCTTCCCCGCCGCGGGCCCTGCCCCGGTCCGACAGCGCCTGCGCCACGAAATCGACGAAGGCCCGCACCCGCGCCGCGGACTGGTGGCGCTGCGGGTACACGGCGTGGATGTCGGCATCGGGCGTGCTGTAGGCGGGCAGCACCGGCACCAGCTGCCCGCTTCGCAGGTGGCGCTCGATGTCCCACTCGGCCCGCATCAGGATGCCGTGCCCTTCCAGGGCCCAGCGCACGGCGATCTCGCCGTCGTTGGTGGTGAGGCTGCCGCGCGTCTTCACCGACTCGGTGACCGCACGGCGCCCGCGGCCACGCGTGAGCCGCCACACGCCGTAGGCCTCCTCGCCCTGGCGGATGCCCAGGCAGTTGTGGTGCACCAGGTCGTTGGGCACCTTCGGCGTGCCGTGGCGCGCCAGGTAGTCGGGCGATGCGCACAGCAGCCGCCGGTTGTGCGCCAGGTGCCTGGCGATCACGCGCGCCTCGGGCGGCGCGCCGAATCGGATGCACACGTCGAACGCGTCGTCGGTGAGCGCAGGCGGGTTCACGGACAGCTGCAGTTGCACCTGCACCTGCGGATGCAGGCGCGCGAAGCGCGAGATGAGCGGCGCGATGTGGCGGCGCCCGAACCCCAGCGTGGCATTCACCCGCAGCAGGCCTTTCGGCGTCGCGCGCGACAGGCCCAGCAGCTCTTCCAGGTCGTGGATCTCGCCCAGGATGCGGCGCGCGTGCGCCAGGTACAGCTCGCCCTCGGGCGTGAGGCCCATGCGGCGCGTCGTGCGGTTGACCAGCGACACACCCACGCGCGCCTCCATCAGCGCCAGGTGCTTGCTGACGGCCGGCGTGGTGATGCCCAGCTCGCGCGCGGCCGCGCTCAGGCTGCCGCAACTGGCCAGCACCGAGAAAAACCCCAGGTCGGCCGGCTGGATGGCGGGAAGGGCGCGGGCGGCAGGCATGGGCAGACGGCAGGAAAAAAACCGGGTGGGCGGGCGGCTGGATTGTTGAATCCAGGTGAACAATGGTTTCACTATAGCCCCGCGCCGAAAGGCCGGCGGTGCCTAGAGTGGCGCGGTCCCCAACGCTTTTCGACCGAACCACCCATGACCACCTACGCCATCGCCACCATTCCCGGAGACGGGATCGGCAAGGAAGTGATTCCCGCCGGCCGCCAGGTCCTGCAGGCCCTGGCCGCCACCGACGAGACGCTGCGCTTCGAGTTCGAAGACTTCGACTGGGGCGGCGACCACTACCGCGCGCACGGCGCCATGATGCCGGCCGACGGGCTGGACGCGCTGCGCGGCAAGGACGCCATCCTGTTCGGCTCGGCGGGCGATCCGCACATTCCCGACCACATCACCCTGTGGGGCCTGCGCCTGAAGATCTGCCAGGGCTTCGACCAGTACGCCAACGTGCGGCCCACGCGCATCCTGCCGGGCATCGACGGACCGCTCAAGCGCTGCACACCCGAGCAGCTGGACTGGGTGATCGTGCGCGAGAACTCGGAGGGCGAATACTCCGGCGTGGGCGGCCGGGTACACCAGGGCCACCCGATCGAGGCCGCCACCGACGTGTCGATCATGACCCGCGTGGGCGTGGAGCGCATCCTGCGCTACGCCTTCCAGCTCGCCCGGTCGCGCCCGCGACGGCAGCTCACCGTGATCACCAAGAGCAACGCGCAGCGCCACGCGATGGTGATGTGGGACGAGATCGCGCTGGAGGTCTCGCGCGACTTTCCCGACGTGGCCTGGGACAAGGAGCTGGTGGACGCCGCCACGGCCCGCATGGTGAACCGCCCGGCCACGCTGGACACCATCGTCGCCACCAACCTGCATGCCGACATCCTGAGCGACCTGGCCGCCGCGCTGGCGGGCAGCCTGGGCATCGCACCGACCGGCAACATCGACCCCGAGCGGCGCTATCCCTCGATGTTCGAGCCCATCCACGGGTCGGCCTTCGACATCATGGGCCAGGGCCTGGCGAACCCCGTGGGCACGTTCTGGTCGGCCGTGATGCTGCTTGAACACCTGGGCGAGGCGGACGCCGCCCGGCGCCTGATGCGGGCCATCGAACACGTCACCGCGGACCCGGCCCTGCACACGCGGGACCTGGGTGGCCAGGCCACCACGGCCCAGGTCACGCAGGCAGTGTGCGACCACCTGGCCGGCACCCGCCAGGCGCAGCGGCGGGCCGCCTGAAATCCTTTTCTTTCATTCATCCGTTCCGTCCTTCGCCCGACCGCGCCGCGGCGGGCCATCCCCCAGGCGCCGCAGAGCGCTCTCCCAGGAGACCAGCATGGCCCCGAAATTTTTCCCCGCGCGCCGGCGGCGGCAGGTACTGCTGCACGCTTTCGCGGCCGCCCTCCCGGTGCTGGCCAGCGGCAGCGCTCTCGCCCAGGCCGCCTGGCCCACCAAGACCATCAGCCTGACGGTGCCTTTTCCGGCCGGCGGCACCACCGACGTGCTGGCGCGGGCGCTGGCCGACCGGCTGACGGTGTCGCTCGGCCAGCCCGTCATCGTGGAAAGCCGCCCGGGGGCCGGCGCCACCATCGGCGCCGACTACGTGGCCCGGTCCAGGCCCGACGGCTACACCCTGCTGATGGGCGCGGTGCACCACACCATCGCCACCAGCGTGTACAAGAAACTGCCCTACGACTTCCAGAAGGACCTGGCCCCCATCACCACGGTGGCGCTGGTGCCCAACGTGCTGGTCGTGCACGCCGACAACCCGGCCAGGACCGTGGCCGACCTGGTGGCCCAGGCCAGGGCGCAGCCGGGCAAGCTGACCTTCGGCTCCAACGGCAACGGGACCGCGCAGCACCTGATCGGCACGCAGTTCCAGGGCCTCACCGGCACGTCGCTGGGCCACATTCCCTACAAGGGCAGCGGCCCGCTGGCCACCGACCTGCTGGGCGGCCAGATCACCCTGTCGTTCGACACCATCACGCCCGTGCTGCCGCACATCAAGGCCGGCAAGCTGCGGGCGCTGGCAGTGTCCACGCTCCAGCGATCCTCGGCCCTGCCCGACGTGCCGACGCTGGACGAGGCGGGCCTGAAAGGCTTCGACCTGGGCACGTGGTTCGGCGTACTCGCCCCCGCGGCCACGCCAAGGGACATCCTGGACCGGCTGAACGCCGAGATGGTGAAGGTGATCCAGTCGCCGGAGTTCCGCAAGCGCATGGCCGACATCGGCGCCGAGCCGGTGGGCAACACCCGCGAGCAGATGGCCCAGCAGATCCGCAGCGAAACCGAGCGCTTCGCCCGGCTGGTGGCGGACGCGAAGGTGGTGATCGACTGACGCCGCCGCCGTGCCTCGCGCCCTATCAACCGGCGGCGCGGGGGTGCTCCAGGAAGAACCGCAGCATCTGCGCCGTCGCGTCCACCCCGCGCGGATCGGTGTAGCTGCCCCGCGCGTGGCCCCCGGCCCAGGCATGGCCCGCGCCGTTCAGTTGCCAGTGCTCGGCCACCACCACGCCCGGGCCGCTGCCCGGTGCGGCGCGGTACACGGTGCGCGTGTAGCGCTGGCCGCCGGGGCTCTGGCCGGTTTCGGCCTCGGGCCGGGCACCAGGCGCGGACCGCAGCGCCGCAGCCAGCAGCTGCTCGCCATTGCGGGCGTGCACCGTCTCGTCGGCATCGCCGTGGAACACGATGAGCGGCGGCGCGCCGGCCCCGTCCTCGCGGGCGGGGGATGCCGGGCCGGGCGTGCCCTTGGCGCCGCTCTTCATGGCCGACAGCGCGCCCATCACGTTGTGCGCGGCGCCGGCCTGCAGGCCCGAATGCACGCCCACGGCCGCGAACACGTCGGGGTATTCGCGCGCCAGCAGCGCGGCCATGGCCCCGCCGGCGGACAGGCCCGCCACGTACACGCGGCGGGCATCCACGGGGTGGCGCGCCATCGCATCGCGCACCATGGCGACCAGCGTGGCGGGCTCACCGTGGCCGCGCTGCTGGTCCTGCGGACGGAACCAGTTCCAGCAGCCGTGGGCGTTGGCGCCCTGGGCCTGCGCGGGGTACAGCACGAGCGCGTTCGCGGGTGCGGCGGCCTCGTTCATGCCGGTGCCGAGGGCGAAGTCCTGCGGGTTCTGCGTGCAGCCGTGCAGCATGAGCACCAGCGGCATCGGCGTGCCCACGGCCGCGCCGGGGGGCACGCTGAGGTAGTAGTGGTCCTGCGGCGCGCCGGCCGGGCCGGCGAAGGCCACCCGCGTGAAACTGCCAGGGGATTCGGCTCTCGCGCTGCGAGGCGACGGTGACGGCGATGGCCGGTGCGCGTCCGGCGCCGGGGCGGCCGGCCGGTCGACGACCACCGCGTCTTCCACGTCGGGCGCGCCGAAGGGGGCCTTCCATGCCGCGGCGGGGCTGCTGGGC
>NZ_BAAJYT010000101.1:0-12710 GCF_057541515.1 Acidovorax sp. KNOB132 | reverse complement strand
CCGGGCCAATCGGGCGCCGCGCGCAGCTGGGCGCTGGCAGGCGATGCGGCGCACAACGTGCATCCGCTGGCCGGCCAGGGCCTGAACCTGGGGCTGGGCGATGCGCAGGCGCTGGCCCGCGTGCTGAACGGGCGCGATTACTGGCGCGGCGTGGGCGACCTGCGGCTGCTGCGCCAGTACGAGCGCGAACGCAAGGCGGCCCTGCTGCCGATGGGCTGGACGATGGACGGGCTGCAGCAGCTTTTCTCGCGCAGCGAGGGGCCTTTGATGGCGCTGCGCAACTGGGGCATGAAGGGCTTCGAGCGCAGCGGCCCGCTCAAGGATTGGGTGACGCGCCAGGCCATGGGCCTGCGCTGACGGGATGGACCGAAGGGCCGCAAGGCGGGCCGCTGGCGACCGCTGCGGCGCATTGATGAACAACGAGTTGAAGAACGAAAGAATCGCATGAAACTGATCCCCTCCCTGCTGGCCGGCGCCGCGCTCACCCTGTCCCTCGGCGCGTTCGCCCAGGAAACGGTCATCCGCAAGGCCCTGTCCGACCGCATTCCGCAGCTGGAAAAGATCGACGAGGTGCGCAGCACGCCCATGCAGGGCCTGTACGAGGTGCGCATCGGCACCGACCTGTTCTACACCGATGCCAAGGGCAACTACCTGATCCAGGGCGAGCTGATCGACACCAAGGCCCGCCGCAACCTGACCGAAGACCGCATCAACAAGCTCACCGCGGTGGACTTCGACGCGCTGCCGTTCAAGGATGCCTTCACCATCGTGCGCGGCAACGGCAAGCGCAAGATCGCGGTGTTCGAGGACCCCAACTGCGGCTACTGCAAGCGCTTCGAGAAGGACCTGCAGAACGTGGACAACGTCACGGTGTACATGTTCCTGTACCCCATCCTGAGCCCCGATTCGGCCGAGAAGTCCCGCAACATCTGGTGCGCCAAGGACCGCGTGGTGGCCTGGCAGGACCAGATGGTGCGTGACAAGCCGGCACCCGCCGCCAGCTGCGACACCGCGGCCGTGCAGCGCAACCTGGCCTTCGGCAAGAAGCACAAGATCACCGGCACGCCGACGATCATCTTCGCCGACGGTTCCCGCGTGCCGGGCGCGATCAACGCGCAGGAAGTCGAAAAGCGCATGGCCGACGCCGGCGGCTCCGGCAATTGAGCCCCGGCGTGCGCGGCGGCTGCCGCAGCGCACGCTCCTGACCGCCGGGCGGCGCGGACCACTCACTGCGCCGGCCCGGGCCTTCCCCGACCCTTCAGCGCCGCACGCACCATGTCCGCCCTTCGCCACGCCCACCCCGCCGTCCACTACCGCGTCGAACCCGCGCAACTGCACGCCCACCTGTTCAGCGTGACGCTGACGGTGGCCAGGCCCGCGGCCCAGCAGGCGCTGTCGCTGCCCGTCTGGATTCCCGGCAGCTACCTGGTGCGCGAATTCGCCAAGAACCTGCAGAACCTGCGCGCGCAGCAGGACGGCAAGGACGTGCCCCTCGCCCAGATGGACAAGTGCCGCTGGGAGGTGCAGTGCCGCAACGACCACCCGCTGGTGCTGACGTATGAAGTCTGCGCCTACGACACCTCGGTGCGCACCGCCTTTCTGGATGCCACGCGCGGCTTCTTCAACGGCACCAGCCTGTGCCTGCGCGTGCACGGCCAGGAGGCCGCGCGACACGACCTGGAAATCGTGAGCACGCCCGCCGTGGCGCGCTGGTCCGTCGCCACCGGGCTCGCCGCCGAGAAGACCACGCGCGCCGGCTTCGGCACCTACCGCGCCGAGCACTACGACGAACTGGTGGACTGCCCCGTGGAAATGGGCCCGTTCTGGAGCATCCGCTTCACGGCCTGCGGCGTGCCGCACCGGCTGGTGATCGCAGGCGCCGCGCCTTCATTCGACGGCAACCGCATCGTGGCCGACGTGCGCCGCATCTGCGAGGCCGGCATCCGCTTCTGGCACGGCAGCGGCAAGCCGCCCTACCAGAACTACCTGTTCCTGCTGAACGTGGTGGACGACGGCTACGGGGGCCTGGAGCACCGCAACTCCACCGCGCTGATCTGCGGGCGGCGCGACCTTCCGCGCATCGGCCAGGCGCGCGCGCCCGAGGGCTACAACACGCTGCTCGGGCTGGTGAGCCACGAGCACTTCCACACCTGGAACGTCAAGCGCCTGCGCCCGGCGGAGTTCGCGCAGTACGACTACACGCAGGAGAACTACACGCGACTGCTCTGGTTCTTCGAGGGTTTCACGAGCTACTACGACGACCTGCTGCTGCGCCGCGCGGGCCTGATCGACAACGCCACCTACCTGCGCCTGCTCGCCAAGACCGTCAACCAGGTGCTGCAGACGCCCGGCCGCAAGGTGCAGTCGGTGGCGCAGGCCAGCTTCGACGCCTGGGTCAAGTACTACCGCCAGGACGAGAACACGCCCAACAGCACGGTGAGCTACTACACCAAGGGCTCGCTGGTGGCGCTGTGCCTGGACCTCGCGCTGCGCCGCGAAGGCCAGGCCACGCTGGACGACGTGATGCGCGCCCTGTGGGAGCGCTGCGCCGCCGGCCCCATGTCCGAAGCCGACCTGCTCGACGCCATCCAGGCGCTGGCGGGCCGTTCGTTCGCCACCGAGATCGCGCAGTGGGTGCACGGCACCGACGACCTGCCCCTGGCCGAGCTGCTGGCGGCCAACGGCGTGACGCTGCAGGGCGAGCCGGCGCAGCTGGCCCAGCGCCTGGGCGTGCGGGTGGCGGAGGGCCAGGGCCTGCAGATCAAGGTGGTGCTGCGCGGCGGCCTGGCAGAGCAGGCGGGCTTCGCGGCCGGCGACGAATGGCTGGGGATCGAGGTGCAGGGCGAGGCCTGGCGCGTGCAGCGGCTGGACGACGTGCCGCTCTACGCCGGCGTGGAGCCCCGCGTGACGGCGCTGGTGGCGCGGGACCGGCGGCTGCTGGAGCTGCCGCTGGAACTGCCCTCGACGGCCCATGCGGGCGCCGAGGCCGAGGTCGACACCATCGGCCTGTCGGTGGCCGACGCGGCCCTGGTCAACCGGTGGCTGGACGGCGCCGCAGGCCAATAGAGAAAGCTTGCAGAGGCTTTCCGGAGCCCCTTGGGTATAGTCTGCCGATCACAACGAGCAACGGAGATACCCCTTGGCCTACGAAGTCATCGAGGTCCGCATCGAGGCGGACAAGGTCGGCGTCATCACGCTGAACCGGCCCAAGCAACTGAACGCGCTGAACGACCAGCTCATGAACGAGCTGGGCGAGGCGCTGCAGGCCTTCGACGCCGACGAGAAGATCGGCTGCGTCATCGTCACCGGCAGCGAAAAGGCCTTCGCCGCGGGCGCGGACATCGGCGCCATGGCGCAGTACAGCTTCGCCGATGCGTACAAGGGCGACTACATCACGCGCAACTGGGAGCGCATCCGCTCCATCCGCAAGCCGGTGATCGCCGCGGTGAGCGGCTTCGCCCTGGGCGGCGGCTGCGAGCTGGCCATGATGTGCGACTTCATCATCGCGGCCGACAACGCCAGGTTCGGCCAGCCCGAGATCAAGCTGGGCGTCATCCCCGGGGCCGGCGGCACGCAGCGCCTGCCGCGCGCGGTGGGCAAGTCCAAGGCCATGGACATGGCCCTCACCGGCCGCATGATGGATGCCGCCGAGGCCGAGCGCGCCGGGCTGGTCAGCCGCGTCGTGCCTTTCGCCCAGCTGATGGACGAGGCCCTGGGCGCCGCGCTGCAGATCAGCGACTTCTCGCAGATCGCCGTGATGGCGGCCAAGGAATCGGTCAACCGCGCGTTCGAGAGCGGGCTGTCGGACGGCGTGATGTTCGAGCGCCGCCTGTTCCACGCGCTGTTCGCCACCAGCGACCAGAAGGAAGGCATGGACGCCTTCGTGAACAAGCGCAAGGCGACCTTCACCCACCAGTGAGGCGCCCCGCCGCGCGGCCCCAGCCAGGGGGCTGCGGCACCATCCCCCGCCGCTGTCCTCAGCGGCTTTTTTTTCGCCCGCGCCGGCGCCTTGGCGGCCGGCACCGGCAGCCCGGCCTGCCAGTGCGCCGGATCGGCGAAGCGCTCCACCAGGAAGTCCAGCAGCGCGCGCAACGCCGGCGGCACCTGCCGGCGGGAGGCGTACACGCCGTGCACTCCCAGCGTGCGCGGCGCATAGGCCGGCAGCAGCGCCGTGAGCCGCCCCTGCGCGATCAGCGGCGCGGCGGCGTAGACCGGCTGCAGCGTCACGCCCGCGCCGTGCAGCGCGGCACCACGCAATACACCAACGCCCTGGGCCTGGAGCCGCTGCGCGAGCGCATCAGCGGCTGGTATGCCGACCGCTTCGGCGTGCAGGTGCCGGCCCGGCGGATCGTGGTCACGGCGGGGGCCTCGGCCGCGCTGCAGCTCGCGTGCCTGGCCCTCATCGATGCGGGCGACGAGATCCTCATGCCCGACCCGAGCTACCCGTGCAACCGCCACTTCGTGAGCGCGGCGGAAGGCAAGGCGGTGCTCATTCCCACCACGGCAGAAGAGCGCTACCAGCTGAGCGCCGCCAAGGTCGAGGCGGCCTGGGGGCCGAAGACGCGCGGCGTGCTGCTGGCCTCGCCCTCCAACCCCACCGGCACCTCGATTGCGCCCGAGGAACTGCGCCGCATCCATGCGGCCGTGCAATCGCGGGGCGGGGTGACGCTGATCGACGAGATCTACCTGGGCCTGTCGTACGAGGAACGCTTCGGCCACACGGCGCTGGCCATCGACGAGAACGTCATCAGCATCAACAGCTTCAGCAAGTACTTCAACATGACCGGCTGGCGCCTGGGCTGGATGGTCGTGCCCGAGGCCATGGTGCCGGTGGTCGAGCGGCTGGCGCAGAACCTGTTCATCTGCGCCAGCACCGTGTCGCAGCATGCCGCCCTCGCCTGCTTCGAGCCCGAGAGCATCGCCGAATACGAGCGCCGCCGCGCCGAGTTCAAGGCCCGGCGCGACTACTTCATTCCCGCGCTGCAGGCGCTGGGCCTGCCGGTGCCCGTGGTGCCGGACGGCGCCTTCTATGCCTGGGCCGACTGCACGCAGGCCGCCGAGTGCCTGGGCGTCTCGGGCAGCTGGGACTTCGCCTACGAGGTGATGCGCCGCGCCCATGTGGCCGTGACGCCGGGCCGCGACTTCGGCGCGTTCGAGCCGCAGCGCTTCGTG
Source organism: Acidovorax sp. KNOB132 (assembly GCF_057541515.1). Lineage (NCBI taxonomy): Bacteria > Pseudomonadati > Pseudomonadota > Betaproteobacteria > Burkholderiales > Comamonadaceae > Acidovorax > Acidovorax sp. KNOB132. The sequence continues at coordinate 7,538 of NZ_BAAJYT010000101.1, read as the reverse complement.
CGTTTTTCCACGGCCAATTCGATGGCGCAGCTGGAAGAGTCCGTGGCGCGCCTGAGCGCGCTGCTCGGTTGAAGGCCGGCATGGCGAGAAAGCACACGCCGGCTGCGGCGCACGGGCCGGGCGGGCGCCCCTGCCCGCGCGGTACCTTCATGGACGTTCCCGGCAAAGAGAAAGGCAAGCCATGGACATCGTAGACAAGCAGCATCATGAACTGGAGCTGAAGGTCCGGGACTACGAGTGCGACATGGACCATGTCGTCAACAACGCGGTCTATCTGAACTACCTGGAACATGCGCGACACGAGTACCTGTCGGGACTGGGCATCCGGTTCGGAGAGCTTTCCAGGCAGGGCGTGAGCCTGGTGGTCACCCGGATCGAGGTCGACTACCGGGCGTCCCTCACCAGCGGCGATGCTTTCGTCGTCCGCACCCTCCTCACCCGCGCGGGCCGCATCCGGCTTCAGTTCCATCAGACCATCCACCGGCTGTCGGACAACCGGCTGATGCTCAATGCCGTCGTGACGGGAACGGCGTTGAACGACCGGGGACGCCCGGAGATTCCGCCCGAACTGGGCCGGGCGCTGGGCCAAGCCGAGCCGCCTGCGCCCCCCGCGGCCTGAGTCGATCACCAGGAATCGACCGAGCCGCGCACCGGGCGCGCTGCATCCTTTTTCAGCGGCATGGTCAGCTCAGTTCGGCAGGCACGGTATCGCCGCTGCGCGCGGGAAGGCTGATATGGAAGACCGCTCCCTGCGGCTTGGCATTTTCCGCATGGATCTTCCCGCCCAGCGCCTCGACGATCTTCTTGCAGATGGCCAGGCCCAGGCCGGTCCCGCCGGACCCGTCCTTGGTCGTGCTCGACTGCTTGAACGCCTCGAATATCGTCGTCAGTTCATGGGGCGGTATGCCAGGCCCGAAGTCGCGCACGGCGAGCCGGATCTGTCCGCGGCGATCCACCCTGCCAAGCAACTGGATCTGCGACTGCGCAGGAGAGAACTTGATGGCGTTGGCCAGGACATTGCGCATGACCTGTTGAAAGCGCACCGGGTCCACCTTTGCGGTCAGCGGCATCTCTCCCAGGTTCACATCCAGGAGCAGCCGGTGCTTCTCCAGCAATGGCTCCAGTTCGCGCAGCACAGGCCGGATCACCCCCCGCAGATCCGCCTTTTCCAGGTGAAAGGTGCCCACGGTGCTCTCCAGCTTGGCGACGTCCAGCAGATCGTTCACCAGGGCCAGCATGTGCTGGCCGGCACGGTGCACATCTTCGAACATCTCCGCCAAAGGGGGATGGGCTTTGGCGCGGCGCATCCCCAACTCCGAAAACCCGATGATCGACTGCAACGGCGTGCGCAACTCATGGCTCATGTTGGCCACGAATTCCGACTTGGACCGCGAGGCCTCCTCGGCCGAGTCCCGCGCTTCGCGCGTGACGCGCTCTGCCTCGCGGAACTCGCTCACGTCCATGAGCGTGCACAGTATTCCCGTGGCGACACCTTCCGCATCGCACACGATGGCCTTGGTCACGCGGGTATCCCGCCAGGAGTGCCTGCCATTGAGCACCCGGGTCTCGAAGCGAACGGTTCCCTGCTGCTGCTTCAGCTGCAGGTCGGCGGTGTGGTGGAACATCGCCTCGTCCGACGGCAGGAAGTCCTGCAAACGAAGGCCGATGACGTCCTGGCGTCGCCGCCCCTTGTATTCCTCCCATGCCCGATTGACCAGCAGGAGCCGGCCGTCCATGTCGGTCATGGAGATGGGCAGCGGGTTCATCTCCAGCATCAGGTCGCGGAATTCCAGTTCGCTTTGCAGTTTCTGCTGCGCGATCCACCGCTCGGTCACGTCGACCGCGCTCCCCGCAAAACCAAGCACCTGCCCGCGGTGCAGCAGCGGCACGAGGGCCAGGTCAAACAGCTTCTTGCGGCCGTCGTCGACTCGCGCCGTCGCCTGGCAATGGCGCACCCCGCCGCTTTCGCCGTCCTTGAACAGCTGCTCGACCGCCGGGCGCGAGCTGCCATCCACCACTTCATAAAGGGGGCGACCGACCGGCGACGCCTGGCCCTGCTGGGCGAAAGCGATCCCCTGCGCGTTGACGAAGGTGATCTTCCCTTGGGCGTCCGTGCGAAAGATCACCTCCTGCACGCTACGCATCAGCACCGCAAGGTCGCGTTCGCTCCGTGCAATGCGGCGTTGCGCGTCCTGCGCGAAATGCTGGGCGGACTCGCGCAGCCGCAGGCCGCGCCATGCAATGAAGGACAGCAGCAGCATCACGGCGCAGGCACCGGATCCGAGCCAGAGATAGCCCACGGACTCCTTCAGCCACCGGCTCACTGCCAGATCGGACGAGTGCTCGACCACCGTGACGAGCGGATGCGATCTGGACGACCGGAATGCGACGATCTGGTTTTCGCCACCGAAGCCTTCTCCGATGAAGCTTCCCAGTGCCCGGGCGGGCAAATGCACGCGGAAAATCGGCAGCGCTTTCATTTGCGCCGCAGGCATGGCCGACACCCCCGCTCCGGCCAGAAACTCGCCCGCATACGTGGCGATGGCAGAGGTGAATCCCGCCTGCCTGACCGCCAGTTGCTGGAAGTTCGCCAGTGAGTCGGGATTGAGCAGGCCGATCACGTAGACCGACTGCTGGTTCTGGAGCCTGAGCTTTCTCACCAGCGGAATGAAGCCCAGCCCCGACGGGACCATGGCTTGGCCAGCACGCACCGTCAGGCTCTCGATGCCACGGCCTGCGATCAGATGGCCGATGGAATTTTGCCGATCGGTGGGCAGCGTGCCGAGTTTGCGCAGGTCGATTTTCTGCCCCGCGTCTTCGCGGGCGCTGCTCGTCAGGACACGTCCTTCGGCGTCCACCACCACCAGACTGCGAATGAATGGCACACCGACCAGGGCCTGCTTCAATGCATCGTCGCTTTGGGCCCGGTCACCCAGCACCTCCTGCACCGCATTGGATTCGCCCAGGGTGGCGAGCATGAAGAATGCGCTGTCGATCATTCGCGTTGTCTGGTCTTCGAGCATGCGCGCAAGCAACTCGCTCTTTTCGCGATCTGCCTTGATCACCTGGGCACGGTCATTGGAGGCCACCCAAGCCGTCGCAAGGCCAACTCCGGCGGTCAGCAGAAGGCACGCAATCAGCGCGATGGTGCTCAAGCGGCGAATGGAAAATGCATGCCGCCCGGGGTGCGGTGGATGCCGTCCTTGATCTCTGGTCATGGCATCACGATGCTGCGAAGTCCATTGCGGTCCGCCGCAGATGCCAGGCGGCCGTCCCGCTTGATCCGCGCGACGAAGTCATCCACCGTCTTGAGCCACGCCTCATCGCCCGGCTTGACCGCATACGCGTAAGGCAGCACGAAAACGGGCGTGGCAGGCGACACGACGCGCACCCAGTCGGCGTTGTCGAGAAGGCGGCGGCTGTACGGGTAGTCCGTCATGAACACGTCGATGCGCCCACTTTCCAACTCCCGCTCCCGCGTCGCCGGAGGTGCGACCTTGACCACCTTGGCATGCTTGAGCCGCTCCATCATGACCGGCTCCATGAACGTCCCTGTCTGGACGCCAACGGCAACCCCTGGCTGGTCGATGTCGTTCCAATGCTTGATCACCGCATTGCTTTTCGTGGTGATGCCGTAGATGTCGCTGCTCAAATAGGGCTGCGTGAATTTCAACGCGGCCATCCGCTGAGGCAGCATGCCGATGGCGAACATTCCCACATCGCAGCGGTCGCCCCGGAGGTCATCGATCAAGGTGACAAACGACGACTCGACGTATTCCACCTGGGCCTTCAGGTCCTGGCCCAGTTCGGCAGACAACTCGATGTCGATGCCTACCAACTGCTGGGTTCTCGGATTGCGATACGTGATGCCGTAGTACTCTGGCCAGATGCACACGCGAACGGCGTGGTGTGCTTTGACCTTCTCCAGAACGGGACCCGCCGTCGCGGAAAGTGACACAGTCATGCCGATGGCTGCAGCGATGACGAAGGTACGAAGAAAAGCAAGCATGATCGTGTTTTGGCGTGGGGCTCATTCCGCGTCGATGAGATCGGAGAACGTCGGACGCTCCTCCATGATTCTTTGTCGCAGGCAGGCGAGTTCGGAGAAGTTCGCAGCGAAGGCATCGACCACGGCGGGATCGAAGGCGGTGCCGCGCATTTCCATCAGCATCTCCAGTGCTTTTTCCGGAGCGAAGGCGGGCCGGTACACGCGGTCCATGGTCAATGCGTCGTAGAAATCCACGACGGCGGTGATGCGACCGGACAGCGGAATCGCCTCGCCCGAGAGGCCTTTGGGATAGCCGGTGCCGTCGAACCGCTCGTGGTGGGTCAACGCGACCTCCGCAGCCAGCAGGAAAACCGGTATGCGCGAACTGCTGAGAATCTTCGCTCCCATCTCCGGATGCTCATTCATGACCGCCCGCTCCGGTTGCGTCAGCGGGCCTGCCTTCTTGAGCACATGATCGGGCGTGCCGATCTTGCCGATGTCGTGCATGGGCGCAGCGCAGCGAAGCATGCGTGCGAAAGCCGGTGTCGATCCGAGATGCAGCGCCAGCGCCTCCGCCAGATAGCCGATGCTGATGATGTGCACCGAGGTATCGCCATCGCGGAACTCGGCCGCCATGGAAAGGTGCAAAAGGGCTTCATGATGGGCTCGGGTGACCTCGCGAAGCGCCTCATTGCAATCGCCGTCCTGGCCGTCATCGTGGCAACCGCAGCAGCCCTGTGGCTGGTGCGCTCCATCACCCGCCCGCTGTCGGTGGCCGTGGGTTTGGCCGAGCGTGTCGCCGCGGGGGACCTGAGCGCATCCAGCAAGCCCTGGTGCGAACGGTGGGACTGGTGCGCCAGAACTCGCAGAGCGTCTCGACCGCATCCTCCGAAATTTCGAAAGGCAACAGCGACCTGAGCACCCGCACCGAACAGCAGGCCAGCGCGCTGGAGGAAACCGCCGCATCGATGGAAGAGCTGAACTCCACCGTTCGCCAGAATGCCGACAATGCGCGGCAAGCCAATCAGTTGGCAGTGAGCGCGTCCACCGTGGCGGTTCATGGCGGCGAAGTGGTCGGCCAAGTGGTCACCACGATGAGAGAGATCAACCAAAGCAGCAAGAAGATCTCCGACATCATTGGCGTGATCGACGGCATTGCTTTTCAGACCAACATCCTTGCATTGAACGCCGCCGTGGAAGCGGCGCGGGCGGGGGAGCAAGGAAGGGGATTTGCCGTGGTCGCCTCCGAGGTTCGCCACCTTGCCGGCCGCTCTGCGGACGCCGCCAAGCAGATCAAGGCACTGATCGTTGATAGCGTGCAACGCGTGAGCCAGGGCACGGCACTGGCGGACCAGGCCGGGGCCACGATGAGCGAGGTGGTGGGCTCCATCCAGCGCGTGACCGATCTGATGGGCGAAATCAGCGCTGCCAGCACCGAACAGAGCCAAGGCGTCGCCCAGGTGGGCGAAGCGGTGACCCAGATGGACCAAGTGACGCAGCAAAATGCAGCGCTGGTCGAACAGATGGCGGCGGCAGCCAGCAGCTTGAACACCCAGGCACTGGAACTGGTGCGCGCCGTGGACTTCTTCAAGCTTTCGGACGAGCACGCCCCCCCGATCCAGGCAAACGCCTTGCCTGCTCCTGCCGCAGCGGCATACCCACGCTTGGCCAAGCCGGCATCCCAGCGCTTCGGCGCAGCAGTTCCCAAGGTCGGCATGCGCCCATCTTTCAACCCCCCCGCAATGGCCGGGGTGGATTCGAAAGTGGAGTGGGAAGCTTTCTGAGTCGACACCCCCGCCAGGGGGATCCCCGCCATGCAGAGACATCCCGCCGCAGGGTGTCCGGGTGATGGCGGTTCAAGGAGCCAGGCCCGGTTCGTCGCAGCCGTGCGGGCGCGGTCGTCAGCCGCCAGGTCGGAAGAGGCCGCTGTCAAAAATGGGTGAGAATCGAAGGCGGTGGCCACGTTCTCGGGGCCTGTTGCAGCAGCGCCCACGGGAACTCACGGCAGGCATGTTTGTCGTAACGGACGCGCGCCTGCGCTACCTGCGGCCGGCGCGCCTCGACGATGAACTGATTGTTACGGCCTCTTTGCAAGAGGGTGGCCGCGCATCCCTGACAATACGCCAGCAAGCGCTCCTGAAACCAGAGCAAATGATCGAATCCCAGCCCGTGCTACTGTGTGAAGGCACCATCCGCATCGGATGGGTCGATGCCGCCACCCTGCGTCCCGCACGCATCCCGGGCCCCCTTCTGGAACAACTCTCATCATGAACTCCCAAGACATGTCCATCCTGAATTTGGTGCTCAACGCCAGCTGGGTGGTGCAGCTCGTCATGCTGCTGCTGATCGGCGTGTCCGTGGCCAGCTGGGCCGCGATCTTCCGCAAGCTGTTCGCCCTGAAGCGCGTGAAGTCGCTCAACGAAGACTTCGAGCGCGAGTTCTGGTCGGGCACCAGCCTGAACGACCTGTACTCCAGCGCCGCGCAGAACGCCAAGAACGCCGGCCCCATGGAACGCATCTTCGCCAGCGGCATGCGCGAGTACCAGAAACTGCGCGAGCGCCGCATCTCGGACGCCGGCACGCTGCTCGACGGCGCCCGCCGCGCGATGCGCGCCAGCTTCCAGCGCGAGATGGACGTGGTCGAGTCCAGCCTGTCCTTCCTGGCCTCCGTGGGCTCCGTCTCGCCGTACGTGGGCCTGTTCGGCACCGTGTGGGGGATCATGCATGCCTTCACCGGCTTCGCCGGCATGGAGCAGGTCACCCTGGCCACGGTCGCCCCGGGCATCGCCGAAGCGCTGGTCGCCACGGCCATCGGCCTGTTCGCCGCCATTCCGGCCGTGATCGCCTACAACCGCTTCGCGCGCGACATCGACCGCGTGGCCATCCAGCAGGAGACCTTCATCGAGGAGTTCTCCAACATCCTGCAGCGCAACCTGGGCGCGCAGCCCACGTCGTCCGCCTCGGGCCACTGAGCAGCACAGGAGACAGCAGCATGCCCGCAATGGCTTCACGCGGCGGCGGCCGGCGCCGCACCATCAACGAAATCAACATGGTGCCCTTCATCGACGTGATGCTGGTGCTGCTCATCATCTTCATGGTGACCGCGCCCATGCTCACGCCCAGCGCCATCAACGTGCCCTCCGTCGGCAAGGGCGCCAAGCCGCCCAAGTCGTTCGGCCAGGTCATCATCCAGAAGGACGGCAGCCTGCAGCTCAAGACCGGCGACGCCGAGCGTCCGATCACCCTGCAGGGCCTGGGCGCCGCCGCCAAGGCCTGGCAGGCCACGCAGCCGCCCGATACGCCCATCCTCATCAGCGCCGACAAGACCGTGACGTATGAAACCGTGGTGAAGGCCATGGATGCGTTGCAGAGGGCGGGCGTGCAGCGCGTGGGCCTGTCGGTCAAGTCCGGCGGCTGACGGGGCCCTCGCCGCCCTCGATCCTCCGCACCGTTTTCGCCTTTTTTCGATCGCATGCACGCCTCCAACGACCGCGACCAGTTCGCCCCCACCCGTCCGCCCGGGCGCCTGCGCGCCGTGGCGCTGGCCGTG
>NZ_BAAJYT010000100.1:0-12793 GCF_057541515.1 Acidovorax sp. KNOB132 | reverse complement strand
ACCCGCGCTACGGCCAGCGACGCGCCGAACTGGGTGGTGGCGGCCCACAGCGCCGCCCGCGCATCGGCATGGGCCGCGGGCGCGGGACCCTGCGCGGCCTCGTATTCACCCAGCATGGCCATCATGCGCATGAGGTGTGCGTCCAGGCCACCGAAGGCCTGGATGGCGGCCGAGCGCAATCGCACGATCCGGTTGTAGGCACCCACGGCCCAGAACAGCAGCAGGGCAAGAAAGATCCAGGAGGACAGCATTGCGTCTGCCGAGCCCGCAGGGGTCCGCGGGCTCGGCGCAGAAAAAAAGAGAAGACGGATAAGAAAACGCTCCCGGTCTGCCAAAGCGCAGAGCGGGAGCGTTTCAGGGAGCGTACCGTGGCTTATTGGGCCGTGGCATCGCCCAGGCTGGTGGTGCTTTCGACGTCGGACGAGTCTTCGGTCGTGGCAGCCATTTCAGCGGCTTCGGCATCGGCGATGGCGCGGCGCTCGGCGTCGTCCATGGCTTCCTTGGCCTTGCGCGCCTGGTGGTAGGCCAGGCCGGTACCGGCAGGGATCAGGCGACCCACGATGACGTTTTCCTTCAGGCCACGCAGCTCGTCGCGCTTGCCCATGATGGCAGCCTCGGTGAGCACGCGGGTCGTTTCCTGGAAGGAAGCGGCCGAGATGAAGGAATCGGTCGACAGCGAAGCCTTGGTGATCCCCAGCAGCACGTTGCTGTACGTCGAAGGGATCTTGCCTGCGGCCTGCAGTGCCTCGTTCGTGTTCAGGATCTCCGAACGCTCGACCTGCTCGCCGGCGATGTAGTTGGACTCGCCCGGGGCCTCGACCACGACGCGGCGCAGCATCTGGCGAACGATCACCTCGATGTGCTTGTCGTTGATCTTCACGCCCTGCAAGCGGTACACGTCCTGCACTTCATCGACGATGTAGCGCGACAGCTCTTCGATGCCCAGGAGGCGCAGGATGTCCTGCGGATCGGCCGGGCCGTCCACCACGGACTCGCCCTTGTTCACGACCTGGCCTTCGTGCACCAGGATGTTCTTTTCCTTGGGGATCAGTTCATCCCAGACCTTGCCGTCCGGATCGGTGATCTGCAGGCGCACCTTGCCCTTGGTTTCCTTGCCGAAGGACACCGTGCCGGTGATCTCGGCCAGCATGCCCTTGTCCTTGGGCGAGCGCGCTTCGAACAGTTCGGCCACGCGGGGCAGACCGCCGGTGATGTCGCGGGTCTTCTGGCCTTCGACCGGAATCCGCGCCAGCACTTCGCCGGGGCCCACGTCCTGGCCATCGCGCACCTGGATCAGCGAGCCGATCTGGAAGCCGATGGTCACCGAGTGGTCGGTGCCGGGGATCTTCACTTCCTGGCCTTGCGCGTCGATCAGCTTGACCTGCGGGCGCACCACCTTGGCGGAGCCGCGGCGCTTCGGATCGATCACGACCAGCGTGGACAGACCCGTTACATCGTCCACCTGCTTGGCGACCGTGAGGCCTTCCTCGACGTTCTCGAACTTCACCTGGCCGGCGAACTCCGTGATGATCGGGCGGGTCAGCGGGTCCCAGTTGGCGAGGATGGTGCCGGCCTTGACCGTCTGGTCGGCCTTGACCGCCAGCGTCGCACCGTACGGCACCTTGTGGCGCTCGCGCTCGCGGCCGTGTTCGTCATGGATGACGATCTCGCCGGAACGGGCGATCACCACCAGCTCGCCCTTGGTGTTGCTCACGTAGCGCATCGTGGCGTTGAAGCCGATCACGCCGTTGGACTTGGCCTCCACGCTCGATGCAATGGCAGCGCGCGAAGCGGCGCCACCGATGTGGAACGTGCGCATGGTCAGCTGCGTGCCGGGTTCGCCGATGGACTGGGCAGCGATCACCCCCACGGCTTCGCCGAGGTTGATCAGGCCGCCGCGGCCCAGATCGCGTCCGTAGCACTTGGCACACAGGCCGTAGCGGGTTTCGCAGGTCAGCGCCGTGCGCACCTTCACCTCGTCCACGCCGGCGACTTCGAGTTCCTCGATGAGGTCTTCGTCGAGCATCTGGCCGGCAGGGGCCAGCACTGCGCGCGTTTCGGGGTGCAGCACTTCGTCGGCCGTGGTGCGGCCCAGGATACGGTCGCGCAGCGATTCGATGACTTCACCGCCCTCGACGATGGCGCGCATCAGCGAGCCATTGGAGGTGCCGCAGTCTTCTTCGGTCACCACGAGATCCTGCGTCACGTCCACCAGACGGCGGGTGAGGTAGCCCGAGTTGGCCGTCTTCAGCGCCGTATCCGCCAGGCCCTTACGGGCACCGTGGGTGGAGATGAAGTACTGCAACACGTTCAGCCCTTCACGGAAGTTGGCCGTGATGGGGGTCTCGATGATGGAGCCGTCCGGCTTGGCCATCAGGCCGCGCATGCCGGCCAGCTGGCGAATCTGCGCTGCGGAGCCGCGGGCGCCGGAGTCGGCCATCATGTAGATGGAGTTGAACGACTCCTGGTCCACCTCGTTGCCGTGGCGGTCGGTGGTCTTTTGCTTGGCCAGCTGGGCCATCATGACCTTCGACACTTCGTCGCCGGCCTTGCCCCAGATGTCCACCACCTTGTTGTAGCGTTCGCCAGCCGTCACCAGACCGGACACGTACTGCTGCTCGATCTCCTTCACTTCCTTCTCGGAACGCTCGATGATCCCGGCCTTCTGCGGCGGCACCAGCATGTCGTCCACGCAGATGGAAATACCGGCGCGCGTGGCGAGACGGAAACCGTTCTGCAGCAGCTTGTCGGCGAAGACCACCGTCTCCTTCAGGCCGCACTTGCGGAAGCTCACGTTGATGAGCTTGGAGATTTCCTTCTTCTTCAGCGCCTTGTTGATGTTGCTGAAGGGCAGGCCCTTGGGCAGGATCTCGGACAGCAGCGCCCGGCCGGCCGTCGTTTCCACCAGCGACGTGGAAGGCACGAATTCACGCGTTTCCTTGTCCTTGGTCCACTCGGTCAGGCGCACCGTGATGCGCGCGGCCAGCTCGACCTCGTTGGCATCGAGCGCGCGCTGCACTTCGCCGGTGTCGGCGAACACCAGGCCTTCGCCCTTGCCGTTGATGCGATCGCGGGTGGCGTAGTACAGGCCCAGCACCACGTCTTGCGACGGGACGATGGAGGGCTCGCCCGAGGCCGGGAACAGCACGTTGTTGGAGGCCAGCATCAGCGTGCGGGCTTCCATCTGCGCTTCCACGGACAGCGGCACGTGAACGGCCATCTGGTCACCGTCGAAGTCGGCGTTGAAGGCCGCGCAGACGAGCGGGTGCAGCTGGATGGCCTTGCCTTCGATCAGGATGGGCTCGAACGCCTGGATGCCCAAACGGTGCAGCGTGGGCGCACGGTTCAGCATGACCGGGTGTTCCTTGATGACCTCTTCCAGGATGTCCCACACCACCGGCGTGCCGGATTCGACTTCCTTCTTGGCGGCCTTGATCGTCGTCGCGATGCCCATGGCTTCCAGGCGCGAGAAGATGAAAGGCTTGAACAGCTCCAGCGCCATCAGCTTGGGCAGACCGCACTGGTGCAGCTTGAGCGTCGGGCCCACGGTGATCACGGAACGACCGGAGTAGTCCACGCGCTTGCCCAGCAAGTTCTGGCGGAAGCGGCCACTCTTGCCCTTGATCATATCGGCCAGCGACTTGAGGGCGCGCTTGTTCGCGCCCGTCATGGCCTTGCCACGGCGGCCGTTGTCCAGCAGCGAATCGACGGCTTCCTGCAGCATGCGCTTTTCGTTGCGCGCGATGATTTCCGGGGCCTTCAGCTCCAGCAGGCGGCGCAGGCGCGAGTTGCGGTTGATGACGCGGCGATACAGGTCGTTCAGGTCGGAGGTCGCGAAGCGGCCACCGTCCAGCGGCACCAGCGGACGCAGGTCCGGCGGCAGCACGGGCAGCACGTCCAGCACCATCCACTCGGGCTTGATGCCGGACTTCTTGAAGGCTTCCAGCACCTTCAGGCGCTTGGCATTCTTCTTGACCTTGACTTCGGAGCCGGTCAGATCGCCGCGCAGCTTTTCGATTTCGAGGTCGATATCGATGGCTTCGAGCAGATCCTTGATGCCTTCCGCGCCCATCTTGGCGATGAACTCGTCACCGTATTCCTTGCGCTTGGCGTCGTAGTCGTCCTCGGACATGATGCTGAACTTCTTCAGCGGGGTCATGCCGGGGTCGGTCACCACATACGCTTCGAAATACAGCACGCGCTCGATGTCGCGCAGCGTCATGTCCAGCACCAGGCCCAGGCGCGATGGCAGCGACTTCAGGAACCAGATGTGGGCGCAAGGCGCCGCCAGATCGATGTGGCCCATGCGCTCGCGGCGCACCTTGGTCTGCGTGACTTCAACGCCGCACTTCTCGCAGATCACACCGCGGTGCTTGAGGCGCTTGTACTTGCCGCACAGGCATTCGTAGTCCTTGATGGGGCCAAAAATCTTGGCGCAGAACAGACCGTCGCGCTCGGGCTTGAACGTGCGGTAGTTGATGGTCTCGGGCTTCTTCACTTCGCCGAAAGACCACGAACGGATCTTCTCGGGCGACGCCATGCCGATGCGGATGGCATCGAAATGCTCGTCCGGGGTGAATTGCTTGAACAGGTCGAGTAGTGACTTCATAAACCTAGTCCCTTCGATTAAGAACGTTCGAGTTCGATGTCCAGGCCCAGGGAACGGATTTCCTTGACCAGCACATTGAACGATTCCGGCATGCCGGCCTCGATGGCGTGTTCGCCCTTGACGATGCTCTCGTACACCTTGGTACGGCCCTGCACGTCGTCGGACTTCACGGTCAGCATTTCCTGCAGCACGTAAGCGGCGCCATAGGCTTCCAGCGCCCACACTTCCATTTCCCCGAAACGCTGGCCACCGAATTGGGCCTTGCCGCCCAGAGGCTGCTGCGTGACGAGCGAGTAAGGACCCGTGGAGCGGGCATGCATCTTGTCGTCCACCAAATGGTGCAGCTTCAGGTAATGCATGTAGCCGATGGTGGTCGGGCGCTCGAAGCGCTCGCCGGTGCGGCCGTCGAACAGGTACGCCTGCGTGCGTGCGGAGGTCAGGCCCTTGCGCTCGGCGATGTCGTCCGGATAGGCGATCTTGAGCATGTCCTTGATCTCTTCTTCCGAAGCGCCGTCGAACACCGGGGTGGCATACGGCACGCCGTTGGTGAGGTGACCGGCCATGGCCATCAGTTCATCGTCGTTGAACTGCGACAGGTCTTCCTTGCGGCCGCGCGAGTTGTACACCTCTTCGAGGAACTTGCGCATGTCGGCCGCCTTGGCCTGCTCCTGCAGCATGTTGCCGATGCGCTGGCCGATGCCCTTGCCGGCCCAGCCCAAGTGCACTTCGAGCACCTGTCCGATGTTCATGCGCGATGGCACGCCCAGCGGGTTCAGCACGATGTCGGCAGGGGTGCCGTCGGCCATGTAGGGCATGTCTTCGACCGGGACGATCTTGGACACCACACCCTTGTTGCCGTGGCGGCCGGCCATCTTGTCGCCGGGCTGCAGGCGGCGCTTGACGGCCAGGTACACCTTGACCATCTTCAGCACGCCCGCAGGCAGCTCGTCGCCTTGCGTGAGCTTCTTGCGCTTTTCCTCGAAAGCCAGATCGAAGCTGTGGCGCGTCTGCTCCAGCGAGTTCTTGATCGACTCGAGCTGCGTGGCCACTTCGTCTTCCGCCGGGCGGATGTCGAACCAGTGGAACTTCTCGACGGAGGCCAGGTAGGCCTTGTCGATCTTCGTGCCCTTGGCCAGCTTTTGCGGGCCGCCGTTGGCCACGCGGCCGTTCAGCAGCTTTTCGATCCGGTCGAACGCGTCGGCTTCCACGATGCGCAGCTGGTCGTTCAGGTCCAGGCGGAAGCGCTTGAGTTCGTCGTCGATGATCTGCTGGGCGCGCTTGTCGCGCTGGATGCCTTCGCGGGTGAACACCTGCACGTCGATCACGGTGCCTTGCGAGCCCTGGTCCACGCGCAGCGAGGTGTCCTTCACGTCGGAAGCCTTCTCGCCGAAGATGGCGCGCAGCAGCTTCTCTTCGGGCGTCAGCGTGGTCTCGCCCTTCGGCGTGACCTTGCCCACCAGCGTATCGCCGGGTTGCACTTCGGCACCCACGTAGATGATGCCGGACTCGTCCAGGCGGTTCAGCTGCTGCTCCGACAGGTTCGGAATGTCGCGCGTGATTTCTTCGGCGCCCAGCTTCGTGTCGCGGGCCATGACCACCAGTTCCTCGATGTGGATCGAGGTGTAGCGGTCTTCTGCCACGACGCGTTCGGAGATCAGGATCGAATCTTCGAAGTTGTAGCCGTTCCAGGGCATGAACGCGATCAGCATGTTCTGGCCGATGGCGATCTCGCCGAAGTCCGTCGATGCGCCGTCGGCGATCACATCCCCCTTGGCCAGCACATCGCCCTTCTGGACGATGGGGCGCTGGTGGATGTTGGTGTTCTGGTTGGAACGCTGGTACTTGATGAGGTTGTAGATGTCCACGCCCACTTCACCGGCCACCGCTTCCGCGTCGTTCACGCGGACCACGATGCGGGTCGCATCCACATAGTCCACCACACCACCGCGGTTGGCGGTCACCACGGTGCCCGAGTCCACGGCGGCCACGCGCTCGATACCGGTGCCCACCATGGGCTTTTCCGGACGCAGCACGGGCACGGCCTGGCGGGACATGTTGGCGCCCATCAGTGCGCGGTTCGCGTCGTCGTGCTCGAGGAACGGCACGAGCGAGGCGGCGACGGACACGATCTGTGCAGGCGACACGTCCATGTACTGCACGCGCTCGGCGCTCAGCAAGGTCGACTCGCCCTTTTCACGTGCCGACACCAGGTCGCCCGTGAGGCGGCCTTCCTTGTCGAGCGTGGCATTCGCCTGGGCGATCACGTACTTGCCTTCTTCGATGGCGGAGAGGTAATCGATCTGGTCGGTCACCTTGCCGTCCACCACACGGCGATACGGGGTTTCGATGAAACCGTACTCGTTCAGGCGGGCGTACAGGGCCAGCGAGTTGATCAGCCCGATGTTCGGGCCTTCCGGCGTTTCGATCGGGCACACGCGGCCATAGTGGGTCACGTGCACGTCGCGCACTTCGAAACCGGCACGCTCGCGGGTCAGACCACCCGGGCCAAGGGCCGATACGCGGCGCTTGTGGGTGATTTCGGCCAGCGGGTTGGTCTGGTCCATGAACTGCGACAGCTGGGACGCACCGAAGAACTCCTTGAGCGCCGCGGAAATCGGCTTGGAGTTGATCAGGTCGTGCGGCATCAGCGGCTCTTGTTCGGCCTGGCCCAGACGCTCCTTCACGGCCTTCTCGATACGCGCCAGACCGGTGCGGTACTGGTTCTCAGCCAACTCGCCCACGCAACGCACGCGGCGGTTGCCCAGGTGATCGATGTCATCGACTTCGCCGTTGCCGTTGCGCAGGTCCACGAGGATCTTGACCACGGCCAGGATGTCTTCGTTGGAGAGCACCATCGGGCCGGTGGATTCGTCGCGGCCGATCTTGGCGTTGAACTTCATGCGCCCCACGCGCGACAGGTCGTACGTGTCAGGGTTGTAGAAGAGGCGCTGGAACAAGGCCTGCACCGCGTCTTCCGTCGGCGGCTCGCCGGGGCGCATCATGCGGTAGATCGCCACGCGCGCAGCGAATTCGTCCACCGTTTCGTCGATGCGCAGCGTCTGCGAGATGTAGGCGCCCTGGTCGAGTTCGTTCGTGTAGATGACCTGCAGGTCCTGCACGCCGGCGGAGCGCAGCTTCTTGAGCAGCGCTTCGGTCAGCTCTTCGTTGGCCTTGGCAATGATTTCGCCAGTGTCGCCGTCGACGATGTTGCGCGCCACCACGCGGCCGATCAGGAAGTCTTCGGGCACGCTGATGTGCGTGGTGCCGGACTGCTCCAGTTCGCGGGTGTGGCGGGCCGTGACGCGCTTGTCCTTGGCCACGACCACCTTGCCCGACTTGTCGGTGATGTCGAAACGCGCCACTTCGCCACGCAGGCGGTCGGAGACGAACTCCATCTGCGCGCCGCTGTCCATCAGGCGGAAGTTGTCGTTGACGAAAAAGTTCGCCAGGATCGACTCGGGGTTCAGGCCGATGGCCTTCAGCAGGATCGTGACCGGCATCTTGCGGCGACGGTCCACGCGGAAATACAGGATGTCCTTCGGATCGAACTCGAAGTCCAGCCACGAACCGCGGTAGGGAATGATGCGCGCCGAGAACAGCAGCTTGCCCGAGCTGTGGGTCTTGCCCTTGTCGTGCTCGAAGAACACACCGGGCGAGCGGTGCAGCTGCGAAACGATCACACGTTCCGTGCCGTTGATGATGAACGAGCCCTTGTCGGTCATCAAAGGCACCTCGCCCATGTAGACCTCTTGCTCCTTCACTTCCTTGACGACCTTGGACTGCGACGTGGAGGACTCGCGGTCATAGATGATCAACTGCACCTTGGCCCGCACGGCCGAGGCAAAAGTCAAACCACGGGTCTGGCATTCACGCACATCGAATGCCGGCTTGGCGAGGTTGTACTCGATGAACTTCATCTCGACAAACCCATTGTGCGAGACGATCGGGAAAGCAGCGTCGAACGCGGCCTGCAAGCCTTCTACGGTTCTTTTCTGGGGGGCTTTGTCAGCTTGCAGGAACGCGGTGTATGCGTCCTTCTGCATCTGCAGCAGGTAAGGGACTTCCAGCACGCTGTCGCGGCTGCCGAAACTTTTGCGAATCCGCTTGCGTTCGGTATAGGAATAGGCCATGAGATCTCCGGGCAAAGACATGAGTCCTGGGTCTTCGACGACTGACCTGCAAGGGCGCTTCCTTGCAGGCTTGGCGGTTGGCCACTACCAACCATGGCGGACGGCGATGCGTTGCACATCACCCGAACCAAGGTATCTTCTGCTGTCGGGATGGTCAGAAGACACTAGAAAGCAGTGGCGTGGGCACTGCTTTCTGGTGCGCTCTGGGCGTGAACCCCATAAGCACCAAAGGCTGGGAGCCCTTGCGGAGCCCCCAGCCCTGGAATCCAGGCGAATTACTTGAGTTCAGCCTTGGCGCCAGCTTCCACCAGCTTCTTGACGGCAGCTTCGGCGTCGGCCTTGGCAATGCCTTCCTTGACGTTCTTCGGAGCGCCGTCCACCAGATCCTTGGCTTCCTTGAGGCCCAGGCCGGTGATTTCGCGCACAGCCTTGATCACGGACACCTTGTTGGCGCCGGCTTCGGTCAGCACCACGTTGAATTCCGTTTGCTCTTCTGCAGCTGCAGCAGCACCACCGCCGCCGCCAGCAGCAGGAGCGGCCATAGCGGCTGCGCTCACGCCAAACTTTTCTTCAATGGCCTTCACCAGCTCATTGAGTTCCAGAACCGTCATGCTGTCCAGCGCGGTCAAAAAATGCGTCTTTATCGAATGCCATTTTTATTTCCTAACAATTGGTTGGTTGTTTGCCGGGCACTCAAGCCGCGACAGGTTCGGCGGCCGTTTCGGCAGCGCCTTCGCCTTTTTTTGGCCGCCAACGCGCCCAGCACAACGGCCGTACGCGAAATGGGGGACATAAGCAAGCCGCAAATCTGAGCCAACAGAACTTCCTTGGGAGGAATGTTAGCCAGTTGCTTAACGCCGTTGATATCCAGGGCTTTGCCACCGAAAGCGCCACCGCGAATCACCAACTTGTCGTTGGTCTTCGCGAAATCGGCCACCACCTTAGCGGCGGCCACAGCGTCTTCGGAGAAGCCATAGATCAGCGGGCCGGTCATCTGGTCCGCCACCACGTCAAACGCGCTGCCAGCCACAGCACGGCGAGCCAGGGTGTTCTTCAGAACACTCAGGGTCACGCCCTTGCTGCGAGCATCAACACGCAGTTTGGTCATGTCGGCGACCGTGATGCCACGGTACTCCGCGATCACAAGCGTTTGAGCTTTAGCGGCGAGGCTGGTCACTTCACTGATGACCGCTTCTTTCTCACTGCGATTAAGACTCAAGGTCTACTCCTTAAAATGCGCACTCGGCACAGGCCTCATACACGCTCTTGTTGCAGCGACCAACTGTTCAGGAAAATTTTCCATCTGCAGCGGGATCGCCATCTGCGTTGGCATCACTGTGGATTTAAGCGCGACCGGTTCGCGCACCAACGGTCTTGGATGGCCTGCGGCGACCGAAGCAGCCGCAGCCCACCACATCGAACCCATCCAGGGATGGATTCGAAGATTTCTTGCAATTACGCTGCGATGGATTGCGTATCCACGCGGACACCCAGGCCCATCGTGGAAGACACAGCCACCTTGCGCAGGTACACGCCCTTGCTGGTTGCAGGCTTGGCCTTGGTCAGCGCTTCGATCAACGCAGCCAAGTTGCCTTGCAGCTTGTCATTGTCGAACGAGCGGCGGCCGATCGTGCTGTGCACGATACCGGCCTTGTCGACGCGGAATTGCACCTGACCTGCCTTGGCGTTCTTCACGGCCGTAGCGACGTCAGGCGTCACAGTGCCCACCTTGGGGTTTGGCATCAGACCGCGTGGGCCGAGGATTTGACCCAGCGTACCCACAACGCGCATGGCGTCGGGGGCGGCGATCACCACGTCGAAAGGCATGTCACCGGCCTTGACCATCGCGGCCAGGTCGTCCATGCCAACGATGTCAGCGCCAGCAGCCTTGGCTTCTTCAGCCTTGGCGCCTTGGGCAAATACCGCCACACGGGTCGTCTTGCCAGTGCCGTTCGGCAGCACCACGGCGCCGCGAACCACTTGGTCAGACTTCTTGGCATCAATGCCAAGCTGAACAGCCACATCGATGGATTCGTCGAACTTGGCCGTAGCGGCTTCCTTCACGATCACGACGGCGTCAGCGAACGCGTACAGCTTGTTGCTGTCGACTTTGCTTGCAGGGCTTTTTGTTTCTTAGTCAGCTTGGCCATTTTATAAACCCTCCACCGTCACGCCCATCGAGCGAGCGGAACCGGCCAGCGTGCGCACAGCGGCGTCGACATTGGCAGCGTTCATGTCCTTCATCTTGGTCTTGGCGATCTCTTCGAGCTGCGCACGAGTGATCTTGCCGACCTTGGTGCTCAATGCGTTGGCAGAGCCCTTTTCAAGCTTGATGGCCTTCTTGATCAAGGTCGTCGCAGGCGGCGTCTTGATGATGAAGGTGAAGCTCTTGTCGGCAAATGCCGTGATGACCACGGGCAGTGGCAGACCTGGCTCCACACCTTGGGTCTGCGCGTTGAACGCCTTGCAGAACTCCATGATGTTGAGACCACGCTGACCCAGTGCAGGGCCAATTGGTGGGGATGGATTGGCCTTACCAGCTGGAACTTGCAGCTTGATAAAACCGACGATTTTTTTTCGCCATAGTTTACTCCTTGCGGGTATTAGCGCCTAGGCCAGTGGCCTCAGCTCCCCGGGGTTTACGACTCATCAAACAATTCGCACCGAGTCGAAAAATGCGAATCCGAACAATCAGGTTTTTTCGACCTGACCAAATTCCAACTCTACGGGTGTAGAACGGCCGAAGATCATCACCGATACACGCACCCGGCTTTTCTCGTAATTGACTTCCTCGACGGATCCATTGAAATCGGTGAAGGGACCCTCTTTAACACGGACCAGCTCACCCACCATGAATTCAATCTTGTGCCGAGGCTTGTCCGTGCCTTCCTGCATTTGGCTGACGATCTTCTGAACTTCTTCTTCAGAAATAGGAGCCGGGCGATTCTTGGCACCACCAACAAAACCCGTCACCTTGTTCGTGTGCTTGACCAAGTGCCAGGTGTCATCGTCCATGACCATTTCCACGAACACATAGCCGGGAAAGAGTCGACGTTCAGTGGTCTTGCGCTGACCATTCTTCATTTCAACGACCTCTTCGGTCGGAACGAGAATGCGGCCGAACTTCTGCTGCATGCCAGCGCGACCGATGCGCTCCACGATGTTGCGCTCAACCGCCTTTTCCATGCCGGAATAAGCATGAACGATGTACCACCGCAAATCAGGATTCACAGGAGTGGCCGGGCTGGCAGCGTCAGTGCCGCTGACTTCGATAGCGTCCGTCATTACTTTCTCCACCCCAGAATCAAATCGTACAAAACCCATTCCAAGGTCTTGTCGGTGAACCAGAGAAAAAGCGCCATGATGACAACAAACGCAAAAACGTATGCCGTCATTTGAAGCGTCTCTTTCCGCGTGGGCCAGACAACCTTCTTGACTTCACGCCAGGCATCCTGCGCGAAACCCACGAACTGACGGCCAGGCTCAGACACCAAAAACACAGCTACCGCAATTGCAAGCCCGACAAGCAACGCAGCCCACTGGACAATCGGCCCTTGCTTTCCAAGCAAATAGAACCCGGCAATCGCTGCAAGAACAATTGCCACCACCGCAGCAAGCTTGGCTTTATCAGCGCCCGTACTAACAGTTTCAACTTGAGACGTGGCCATACTTAACTGGTTTCTTACTTTAAGTTTCGGCATCCACAAGACACCGAAGCCCGCCAGGGCCTGGCGGGCTTGTAATTGCCACGATCAAGTGGCAGGGGCAGTAGGAATCGAACCTACAACCTTCGGTTTTGGAGACCGACGCTCTGCCAATTGAGCTATACCCCTACATTCACGCTTTAAGCCAATGATCTTGGCCACGACGCCGGCGCGAGCGGTACGGCCGCCTTGCCACGGATGGCGAAGCGCAGGCCTTCTTCCATGGCGGATGGGGTTGATCAGCTTGACGGTGATCGACACGTTGTCCGCCGGGCATGACCATTTCCTTGTCGGCTGGCAGCTCGATGGCGCCAGTCACGTCGGTCGTGCGGAAGTAGAACTGAGGACGG
>NZ_BAAJYT010000099.1:0-12835 GCF_057541515.1 Acidovorax sp. KNOB132 | reverse complement strand
CCGCCGCCTCGGCCGTGGCATGGAAGTCCACGTTCTCCGGCCGGGCGGGCCGGGCGGCGCACGAGGGCCGGCAATACACGCCGGTGGTGCGGACCGAATAGACGAAGCGGCCATCGGCCTGGGCGTCCCGTGCCGCGACGGCGGCCCACCGGGGATCGGCCAGCGTGGCGGCGGCGCGCTGCGCCGCCGTGCAAATGGTGCGGGGGGTGGGACAGGAGTGGGGGCGGGAAGCCATGGCGTCGATTCCTCGTTCAATGGTAAGGGCCTGGCCTTGAATCTACGCACGGCGCGGCGGGCCCGCACCCCGGTTCTTGCGATCGCATTCGCAGGCCGCCGCGCAGTGCCCACAGGCGTGCACGGTCATGGAAGGCGGCCTAGCATCACGCGTTCGACCCTTTGCAATGGAGTTGCCATGACCACCCCCCCGGCCCCTGCCACCCCCGTCCCCCTCAAGATCGATTTCGTCTCCGACGTGTCCTGCCCCTGGTGCGCCATCGGGCTGCACGCGCTGGAGCAGGCCCTGGACCGGCTGGACGGCACGGTGGCGGCGCAGCTGCACTTCCAGCCGTTCGAGCTCAATCCCCAGATGGCGCCGGAAGGCCAGGACATCGCCGAGCACCTGGCCGAAAAATACGGTGCCACGCCCGAGCAGTCGCAGCGCAACCGCGAAGCCATCGCCGAACGCGGCGCCGCGCTGGGCTTCACGTTCGACATGGGGCAGCGCAGCCGCATCTACAACACGTTCGATGCGCACCGCCTGCTGCACTGGGCGGGCGAGGCGGGCGGCGAGGCTGCGCAGACGGCCCTGAAGCACGCACTGTTCAAGGCCTACTTCACCGATGGGCAGAGCCCGGGCGACCACGACGTGCTGGTGCGCGCGGCAGCCGGCGCCGGCCTGGATGCGGACCAGGCGCAGGCCGTGCTGGCCTCGGGCGAATACGCCGACGCGGTGCGCGAACGCGAGGCGTTCTACCAGCAGCACGGCATCCATTCGGTGCCGGCGGTCATCATCAACGACCGCCACCTCATCCAGGGCGGCCAGCCGCCCGAGGTGTTCGAGCAGGCGCTGCGCCAGATCGCCGGCGGCCAGTGATCCGGATCAGCTGTTTGCTATATAAATAATAGTAAAAGAGGCAATGAGTACTAGGGCGTGGAGGCGATTCGGCCACGAATCGCTTGGCCCGTGCCCCGTTGGTCACTTCTTGAGCGGAATCGGCGTGGCGCGGTCCACCGGCACGGCGGTCACCGCGTTCTGCGGCGAGCCTTCGATGAGCCGGTCGGAGTATGTCAGGTACACCAGCGTGTTGCGGGCCGGGTCCACCATCCGCACGATGCGCAGGCGCTTGAACAAAATGGAGATGCGTTCGCTGAACACCTCGTCCTGCTGCTTGAGTGGCGGCTTGGGGAACGCGATGGGCCCGGTCTGCCGGCAGGCGATGGAGGCCTCGGCCTTGTCCTCGGCCAGCCCGAGCGAGCCCTTGATGCCGCCGGTGCGGGCGCGCGACACGTAGCAGGTCACGCCCTGCACGGCCGGGTCGTCGTAGGCTTCCACGATGATGTCGTGGTCGCGGCCCAGGAGCTTGAACGCGGTGTCCACGGTGCCGATGGTCTCGGCCTGGGCGCACAGCGCGGCGGCGGCCAGCCCGAGTGCCAGCGCGGCACGGGGCAGGGCATTGGAGAGGCGGCGGGCGGCGGTCATGCGGCCACCTCCGCGCAGCGCTTGGCCAGGTGCGCCAGGGCTTCTTCCACCTGGTCCACCAGCACGAGGCACAGGTCGCCCGGCTGCAGCCGGTCCAGCGCCGAATCGATGGCGATGAACTCGCCGCGGATCTCCTCGATGTGCTTGGTGCGCGAGGCGCCCGCCAGGCCCTCGCGCAGCAGCGCCATCACCTCGCCGTCGGCACGGCCGCGCTGGGCCGCGTCCTGGTAGAGGATCACGTCGTCGAACGCCGCGCCCAGGATCACCGTCTGGTCGCGGATGTCCTCGTCGCGCCGGTCGCCCGCGCCGCTGATGACCACGCTGCGGCGGTTGCCCGGCAGCGCATCGACGGCGGCCACCAGGGCGCGCATCGCGTCCGGGTTGTGTCCGTAGTCGGCGATCACCGTGGCGCCCTTGAAATCCATCACGTTGAAGCGGCCGGGGGCGTTGTCGCTGTCGTTCACGAAGCCCGAGAGCCCGCGGCGGATGGTCTGCCATGGCAGGCCCGCGCCCCAGGCGGCGGCCACCGATGCCATGACGTTCTCGACCTGGAAACCGATCTTGCCGTTGCGCGTGATGGGCACGTCGCGCAGGTGGATGGTCTCGCGCCACGAGCCTTCGGCCGCGACGATGGACTCGCCGTCCATGTACACCGACCGGTGGCCCTGCGCGCGGTGCGTGGCCATCACCGGGTGGTGTCGGTCGCTGGCGAAGTAGATCACCTTGCCCGGCGTGGACGAGGCCATGGCCGCGACGATGGGGTCGGCCGCGTTGAGCACGGCGTAGCCGTCCGGCGCCACGTTCTGCACGATCACGCGCTTGAGCACGGCCAGGTCGTCCACCGTGGTGATGTAGTTCAGGCCCAGGTGGTCGCCGGCGCCGATGTTGGTCACCACGGCCACCTGGCAGCGGTCGAAGCCCAGGCCCTCGCGCAGGATGCCGCCGCGCGCGGTCTCGAACACGGCCGCATCCACCTCGGGGTGCAGCAGCACGTTGCGCGCGCTCTTGGGGCCGGAGCAGTCGCCGCTGTCGATCTGGCGGCCGTTCACGTACACGCCGTCGGTGTTGGTCATGCCCACGCGCAGGCCCTGGGCCGAGAACAGGTGCGCGATCAGGCGCGCGGTGGTGGTCTTGCCGTTGGTGCCGGTCACGGCCACCACGGGAATGCGCCCGTCCTGCCCGTTGGCGAAGAGCTTGTCCACCATGGCCTGGCCCACGTTGCGGGGCTTGCCGTAGCTGGGCGCCAGGTGCATGCGCAGGCCGGGCGCGGCGTTCACCTCGACGAAGCCGCCGCCTTGCACTTCCAGCGGCTGCAGCACGTTTTCGGCCACCATGTCCACGCCGCAGATGTGCAGGCCCACCATCTGGGCCGCGGCGATGGCGCGGGCCGCCACCTCGGGGTGCACGTCGTCCGTCACGTCGGTGGCGGTACCGCCGGTGGACAGGTTGGCGTTGTTGCGCAGGATCACGCGCTGGCCCTTGGCCGGCACGGCGTCGGGCGTGAGGCCCTGCATGGCCAGCCGCGCCACGGCGATGTCGTCCAGGCGGATCTTGGTGAGCGAGGTGGCGTGGCCCTCGCCGCGGCGCGGATCGAGGTTGACCAGGTGCACCAGCTCGCGCACGGTGCGCTCGCCGTCGCCCAGCACCTGCGGCGGCTCGCGGCGCGCGGCGGCCACCAACTGGTCGCCCACCACCAGGAGGCGGAAATCATGGCCCGGCAGGAAGCGCTCGACCATCACCGTGCCGTATTCGGCGGCGGCGCGGAAGGCCTCGTCGAGCTGCGAGCGCTCGGTGATGTTCACCGTCACGCCCTTGCCCTGGTTGCCGTCCTGGGGCTTGACCACCACGGGCAGGCCGACTTCCTGCGCGGCCTTCCAGGCATCGTCCACCGACTCGACCGGGCGGCCCAGCGGCACGGGCACGCCGGCGGCGTGCAGCAGGCGCTTGGTGAGGTCCTTGTCCTGCGCGATGGATTCGGCCACGGCGCTGGTCGAATCGACCTCGGCGGCCTGGATGCGGCGCTGCTTGGAACCCCAGCCGAACTGGACCAGGCTGCCCGATGTCAGCCGGCGCCACGGAATGCCGCGTGCCGCGGCGGCCTCGACGATGGAGCCGGTGCTGGGGCCCAGCCGTTCGTCCTCGTCCAGCTCGCGCAGGCGCGCCACGGCGGCCTCGGCGTCGAAGTGGCCGCCTTGCAGCGCGGCCTGGATCAGCGCCTGGGCATCCTCGAAGGCCTGCCGGCCCACGGCCTCTTCGCTGTACTCGACGACGACCTGGTACACGCCGCGGTCCACGGTGGCCGAGATGCGGCTGAAGCTGACGGGGCAGCCGGCCTGCGCCTGCAGCGCCAGGGCCGCGCCGCCCAGGACATGGGCCAGGGAGACATCGGCATCGCTGCCTTCGGGGTGCAGCACGCCCACGGCGGGAAACAGCGCGCGCAGCCGGGATTCGAAGCCATCGATCTGGCGCATGGCGAGTTCGGATTCGGCACAGGTCACCACGGCCTCGATGGCGGTGTGGCGGCTCCAGAGGTTGGGGCCGCGCAGGGCCCGGGTGCGGGATACGTCCATGGAAAAGCGTCTCTTTCTTGGGGTTGCCGGCGCGGGCGCCGGCTCGAGTCCATGCGGTCGTTGAAAGGGGTCTAGCGGGCCGGTGCGGCGCAGGGCAGCTCGGGCTCGAACGTCTTGATGCCCGCGCCGATCAGGTCCGGCGCGATGTCCAGCGCCCAGGCCGTTGCCACGATGGCCAGCAGGGTGTCGGGCTCGGTCTGCACGGCATTGCGGCCGAACGTCAGGTCGGCCAGTGCGCCGAGCACATGCTCGGCCGAGCCGGTGGCCAGCACCACCCGGCCTGCCTTCACGAAGACGGCGCGGCCGTTGTCCTGCGCGCGGTGCTCCGCGATCGCGGGCAGCGTGCCGTCCTGGGCGTACAGCACCACGGCGCCGTCCGACAGCGGGGCCAGCTCCAGCACCTGGGGCTCGGCGGCGTTCAGCACGGCGGCGCCGCCGGGCAGCACCACGTCGATCTGCGTGCGCAGCACCTTGAACATCTGGTCCTGCTCGAACACGTCGAACTCGGCCAGCCCGTCCTTGCCGTCCATGTCGGTCACCACGCCCACCTGGCAGCGGTCGTAGGCCAGGCCGTCGCGCAGGATGGTGCGGGCGTCGTTCTCGATCACGGCGGCCTGCACCATCTGGTTCATCAGCAGGCGGTGCGCGGCTTCCCAGTGGGCGCTGTCGGTGGTGTCCACGCAGCGGCGGTCCAGGAACAGACCCTCGCGGCAGGCCAGGCCCGTGTGGCGCCCGCCCAGGTGCATGAGCCAGCCCACCACGCGGGCGATGGTGCTGGTGCCGCGCGTGCCGGCCACGCCGACCAGCGGAATGCGGCCGATCGTGCCGTCGGCGTTTTCCTCAGCCGGGAACAGGTGCTCGGCAATCGCCTGGCCCACCGGGCGCGGCGCGCCGATGGCGGGCTTCAGGTGCATGAGCAGGCCGGGGCCGGCGTTCACCTCGACGATCGCGCCGCTCTGCTCCTGCAGCGGGCGGCCGATGTCGCGCGCCACGAGGTCGATGCCGGCGATGTCCAGGCCCACCACCTTGGCCGCCAGTGCGGCGATGTAGGCCACCTCGGGGTGCACTTCGTCGGTGCAGTCCACGGCCACGTTGCCGTTGCGCTGCACCACGACTTCGCGGCCGGCCTCGGGCACGGCCGTGGCGCTGAGGTCCTGGCGCTTGAGTTCCAGCTGCACGGCCACGTTGGTGTCCACCTGGATCAACTCGAGCGGGTATTCCTCTTCGTAGCCGCGGCGCGGGTCAGAGTTGAGCTGCGTGTCGATCAGCTCCTGCACGGTGGATCGGCCGTTGCCGGTGATGCTCACCACCTCGCCGCGCGCGGCGGCCACGACCTTGCCGCCCACCACGAGCACCCGGTGCTCGTCGCCGGGGATGAAGCGCTCGACCATCACGTCGCTGCCCTCGGGGTAGGCCACGTGGTAGGCCGCCTCGATGTCGGCCTGCTTGCGCAGGTCCAGCGTCACGCCACGGCCATGGTTGCCGTCCGAGGGCTTGACGACCACCGGCAGGCCGATGTCCTGCGCGGCTTCCCAGGCCTCTTCGGGGCTGTTGACGACCTGGCCCTCGGGCACGGGCACGCCGCACGATTTGAGCAGGCTCTTGGTCAGGTCCTTGTCGCTGGCGATGCCTTCGGCGATGGCGCTGGTGAACTCGCTCTCGGCCGTCCAGATGCGGCGCTGCGAGGCACCGTAGCCCAGCTGCACCAGGTTGCCGTCGTTCAGCCGGATGTGCGGAATGCCGCGGTCGGTCGCGGCGGTGACGATGCACGCGGTGCTGGGGCCGAGGTACTGGTCGTCCACCTCGGTGCGCACGCGCGCCACGGCGGCCTGCACGTCGAACGGGGTGTCATTGATGGCCGCCATGATGAGCTGGTGGCCCTGCTCGAGCGCCACGCGCGCCACGCGCTCGTCGCGCGCCCGGAACACCATGCGGTACACGCCGCGCTGCGAGGTGCTGCGCGTCTGCCCGAAGCCCGTGGGCATGCCTGACAGGTTGAGCAGCTCGATCACGATGTGCTCCAGCACGTGGCCGCACCAGGTGCCGCCCTCCAGCCGCTGCAGGAAGCCGCCGCGCTCGCCCACGCCGCAGTGGTGCTCGATGAGCGCCGGCAGCCAGGTGGTCAGGCGCTCGTTGAATCCCGGCAGGGCGTTGGACGGGTGGTCTTCGAGCGCGCCGAGATCCAGCCATACTTCGAGCACCGGACGGTAGGTCCAGATGTTGGGACCGCGCAGGTAGTTGATGCGCAGCAGTTGGATGTCATTGAATGTCGCCATGGAGTGCAGCGTAAAGGAAACTGCGGCCCGAAGCGGACCGATTTGCGGAAGGAGTGTCGGTCAATTGTGCGCCCACTCGGGGGTGGCCTAAAGGATGTCAGCGTGGCCCGTGGGGAAGGCGTTACATGCAGATGCCAAAGCGGCCTGTGGAGCATCGGGGAGAATGGGGACCAGAGCACGGGCTGGCTTCTCGGGCCGTCCAGGGCGGAAAAACCAACCAAAATGCAACATCAACATCCTGTGGACGCCTCGAGTGTCTTGAATGGCCCCGACGGGGCCGAATGGCGAGCCAGGCTCGCCCCCCACGAAAACGTGCTGGCCGCGCTGCAGGTTGACCTGAGCCCGGCCCTGCGCTTCGCGCCCGGCCTGCTGGTGCTGACCTCCCAGCGCCTGCTGTCGCGCACCGATGGCGGTGCCGTGCAGGAGTGGCCGCTGGCCGCCGGCATGGCCTTGCGCCTGTCCGACCATGGCGGCGTGGGCGCCCTGGAACTGCACGACACCGAGCGCCGCCTGGCGCTGTGGCGCTTCACCCTCGGCGCGCATCCGCAGGCCCTGCGCATGCTGCAGAAGTTCGACCAGCGCCTGGCCGCGCTGGGCATGCCGCACGATGCCACGGTCGAGTCCGAGCCCGCGGACGAGGCCCGCTGCGAGGTCTGCCACACGGCGCTGCCGCCCGACACCGAAGAATGCCCCGCCTGCGCCCGCGCGCCGGCCCCGCAGACCTCCACCTGGGTGCTGCTGCGCCTGTGGCGCTTCGCCCGGCCGTACCGCAAGCAACTGGCGACGGGCTTCGGGCTCACGCTCGCCTCCACTGCGGCCACCCTGGTGCCGCCGTACCTCACGATTCCCCTGATGGATGACATCCTCATCCCCTACCAGAACGGCCAGCAGATTCCGGTGCACCTCGTGGGGCTGTACCTGGGCGGCCTGCTGCTGTCGGCGCTGCTGGCCTGGGGGCTGGGCTGGGCGCGCACCTACATCCTGGCGCTGGTGTCCGAGCGCATCGGCGCGGACCTGCGCACCACCACCTACGAGCACCTGCTGCGCCTGTCGCTCGACTATTTCGGTGGCAAGCGCACCGGCGACCTGATGGCGCGCATCGGTTCGGAGACGGACCGCATCAACGTCTTCCTGTCGCTGCACGCCCTCGACTTCATGACCGACGTGCTCATGATCCTGATGACGGCGGCCATCCTGTTTTCGATCAACCCCTGGCTGGCGCTGGTCACGCTGGTGCCGCTGCCGTTCATCGCCTGGCTGATCCACAACGTGCGCGACCGCCTGCGCACCGGCTTCGAGAAGATCGACCGCGTGTGGTCCGAGGTCACCAACGTGCTGGCCGACACCATCCCCGGCATCCGCGTGGTGAAGGCCTTCGCCCAGGAAAAGCGCGAGGCGCAGCGCTTTCGCGATGCCAACCAGCACAACCTGGAGGTGAACGACCGGCTCAACAAGACCTGGTCGCTGTTCACGCCCACGGTCTCGCTGATGACCGAGATCGGCCTGCTCATCGTCTGGGGCTTCGGCATCTGGCTGGTGGCGCACAACCAGATCACCGTCGGGGTGCTGGCGGCGTTCATCGCCTACATCGGGCGCTTCTATACCCGGCTCGACTCCATGAGCCGCATCGTTTCGGTCACGCAGAAGGCCGCGGCCGGCGCCAAGCGCATCTTCGACATCCTGGACCACGTGAGCAACGTGCCCGATCCGGTGCAGCCGGTGACCATGGAGCGCGTCGAGGGCGCCATCGCGATGCGCAACGTGGGCTTTCGCTATGGCAGCCGCTCGGTCATCAAGGGGCTGAACCTGGATATCCGGCCGGGCGAGATGATCGGCCTGGTGGGCCACAGCGGTTCGGGCAAGAGCACGCTGGTCAACCTGATCAGCCGCTTCTACGACGTGACCGAGGGCTCGATCCAGGTCGACGGCGTGGATGTGCGCCGGCTGCGCGTGGCCGACTACCGCCGGCACATCGGGCTGGTGCTGCAGGAGCCGTTCCTGTTCTTCGGCACCATCGCCGAGAACATCGCCTACGGCAAGCCCGAGGCCACGCGCGCCGAGATCGTGGCGGCCGCGCGCGCCGCCCACGCGCACGAATTCATCCTGCGCCTGCCCCAGGGCTACGACTCGCTGGTGGGCGAGCGCGGCCAGGGCCTGTCGGGCGGGGAGCGCCAGCGCATCAGCATCGCTCGCGCGCTGCTGATCGACCCGCGCATCCTGATCCTGGACGAGGCCACCTCGGCCGTGGACACCGAGACCGAGAAGGAAATCCAGAAGGCGCTCGATAACCTGGTGCAGGGTCGCACCACCATCGCCATCGCCCACCGCCTGTCCACGCTGCGCAAGGCCGACCGCCTGGTGGTCATGGACCGGGGCGAGGTGGTCGAGGTCGGCCCGCACGACGCCCTGATGGAAAAGCAGGGCGCCTACTGGCGCCTCTACGAAGCCCAGGCCCGCCGGGCCGAGGAGGACGCCGAGGCGTCGGGCCTCGTCATCGACAGCGCGTTGCTGCACCCCGCCCATCCCGCGGGCAACTCCTGATCCTTGAAAGAGAGCGCACGCCCATGACTGCTTCGCCTTCTCCTTTTTCCGCAGCCGCGTCCACCGCGGCCGCCGTCCCTGCCAACGCTTCGGCCGTGGCCGGCATCCGCCTGCAGCGCAACGCCCACGGCCGCCTGGTGCTCACCCAGGCCGGCGGCGCCGAGCACGCCGAAGTGGTGCCGGTGCGGGCCTTTCCCATCGCCGCGCCGGCCGAGGGCATCTCCCTGGTCGGGGCGGACGGCCATGAACTGCAGTGGATCGAGCACCTGGACCACCTGCCTGCCGCCGCCCGGGCGCTGGTCGAGGAAGACCTTCACGCCCGCGAATTCGTGCCGATCCTGCAGAGGCTGGTCAGCGTCTCGGGGTTTTCCACCCCCAGCACCTGGGTGGTGGAGACGGACCGCGGCCCCGCGCAGCTGGTGCTCAAGGCCGAGGAGGACATCCGCCGGCTGGGCGGTCGCACCACCTTGCTGATCGCCTCGGCCGACGGCGTGCAGTTCCGCGTGCCCGATGTGGCGGCGCTGGACAAATCTTCGCGCCGGCTGCTGGAGCGTTTTCTATAGCACCCCGGCCGCGCCGGGCATGAGCCGGCGGCGGTTGCTACTGCCCTGCCTTGCGGCGTGGCGGGGCACAGGCGTGGCTGAGGGATAGGGGTAAACCCTGATTTTTGCCTTGATCCGTTAAAAAGGCCTTAATTTCCCTTTCTTTTTGCCGTTATGAAATACGACGAGGGATGAATTCCCCTTGCCGCTCCACTTTCACGAACGGACCCCGCCATGCAAATGCCACCTGTTGACCGATCGCCGAGCTGGCGTCCCCAGGGCGCCGATTTGTATTCCACGGGGGCCTCCGGCGCGGTTCCTGTCCGGCCCATCCATGCGGCCAACCCCGTCGAGTCGATGGACCGGCTGGGCGAGGGCGCCATCGTGCGAGAGCCGGACAAGCCGTCCGACCCGGACACGCGCAACCGCGACTGGACCGAGGTCAAGAAGAAGGACACGGTCGAAGAGAAACAGGAGCCGCCGCCGGAGCCCATCTACAAGCAGCTGCTCGAGTTCATCCAGTCGATGTGGCGCGCCAGCGGCAGCGCCGTCGAGATGGCGCAGGAGCTCAACAAGACCCCGCTGCAGGAGCGCCTGGCCCAGGAGGCCAAGGACGAGCCCCTCACCTATGCCGACCCCAAGGTCAAGCGAACGGGCGGGCTGTAAGGCGATTTGCTCTTAAATCAATAGCAGGATGCCCTAGTGCTGATTGTGCTGGAGGCCGTTTTGGCTATAAAACGACGAGTCCGGTGGCGGTGGCGGTAGCGAGCGGCGGCTAGGGCTTGGCCGCGCTGGCCGCACCGCCTGCCGCGCTGGCCGGGGTTTTCGCTTCTTCGGCCCGGGCGCGGTCGCGTTCGGCCCGGTACTTGGCGGCGAACGCCCGCACTTCCTCGTACGACACGAAACCGTCGTGGTTGGTATCGGCGTCGTCGAACGCGTTGGCCAGGCGTGGGAACAGCGCCACTTCCGAGCGGCTCAGCTTGCCGTCGCCATTGAAGTCCAGCATCTTGAATTCCTTTTGCGCCTTGATTTCGCCCTTGCTCAGGGGCTCGCTGGCCTTGGCCTGGGGGCGCGGCGGCCGGGGGGCGTCGCGGCGACGGCGCTGAAGGCCAGGCCGATGGCGAGCAGGGAAAACAGCGCGATGGCACGCAGGGCGGCCGCACCGGGATGGACCGGCGCCGCAGCGGCGCGGGCGGCATGGACACGGGACGGCAGGGGAGCGGCAGGGGTGTTCATTCGGGGCATGGTGTCACAGATGGTGGGGCCGGCGGATTTTTGCAATCGGGGGCGGCAGGGTTTCACCGGCGGTTGCAAAGGTTTGCGCTTCTTTGCCTTTCGATGGCGGGGTGGCTGGGCCCACCGCCTTCAACCGGGGTTGGAGATGCCGCTGTTCACGTGGCCCGAGGGCACGTGCCGCGCCGCCGAGGTGACGTGGCCGGTCTGGTCGTCGAAGAAAAAATCAGGCTCGAACTCGCGCAGGAACCCGCCCTTGTCCAGCCCACCCAGGAACATGGCCTCGTCCACGGCGATGTTCCAGTTCATGAGCGTCTGGATGGCGCGTTCGTGCGCTGGCGCGCTGCGGGCGGTGACCAGGGCCGTGCGCAGGCGCATGCCCGACGAAGTGCCCGCCGCTTGCTGAAGTCGGTGCAGCGCGGCCAGCAGCGGCTTGAAGGGGCCGTCGGGCAGCGGCTGCGCGGCCTTGTCGGTCTCGTGGCGCTGAAAGGCGGCCAGCCCCTGCGCCTGGTACACGCGCTCGGCCTCGTCGGAGAACAGCACGGCGTCGCCGTCGAAGGCGATGCGCACCTCGTGCGGATTGGCGTGGCTGGCCTGCACCGATTCGGTCAGCACGCGCGCGGCCGGGTAGCCCAGCTGCAGGGCCTGGCGCACGTCGGCCTCGTTGGCGGACAGGAACAGGTGCGCGCCCAGCGGCCGCAGGTAGCGGAACGGGTCGCGCCCCTGCGTGAACACGCCGCGCTCCAGCGGCACGTGCGCGGCGCTGGCCGAACGGAAGATGCGCATGCCGCTCACCGGGTCGTTGCGCGACAGCACCACCACCTCCACGCGCTGGTGGCCGGGCTCGTTGAAGGCCAGCAGCTTCTTGACCAGCGAGAACGCCACGCCGGGGCGCGCGGGCGTGTCCAGCCGGTCGAGCTGCAGCTGCATGTAGGTCTGCGGCTGCAGCGGATCGAACAGGCGGTTTTCCTCCTCGAAATCGAACAGCGCGCGCGAGGAGATGGCGACGACGAGCTTGTCGTCCAGGGTCATGGCCATGGAGGGCTCCGGCGGTGGCGGGGTCGCAGGCCGGTCATTATTTGACGAACTGGTTGAGCTGGATGATGGGCATGAGAACGGCCAGCACGATCAGCATGACGATGAGCCCCATGGCGACAATGAGCAGGGGCTCCAGGATGGTGGCCAGCTGCAGCGCCCGGCGCTGCACCTCGGTGGACAGCTGCGTGGCCGCGCGCTGCAGCATCACGGGCAACTGGCCGGTCTGCTCGCCCAGGCGCGCGAACATGGCGACCAGGCCGGGAAAGCGTTTTTTTCTGCGCCATGGCCGAGGCCAGCGGTGCGCCCTCGCGCACCAGCACCAGCGCGTCGAGCGCGTCGGCGCGCATGGCGCGGTTGTTCAGCGTTTCGGCGGCGGCCTGCAGCGCCCGCAGGATGGGCACGCCGGCGCCCGCCAGCATGGCCAGCGTGCCGGCGAAGCGCGCCGCGTTGTAGCCGCGCGCCAGCTTGCCCACCAGCGGCAGGGTCAGCCACACGGCATCGAATTTTTCGCGAAAACGCGGCTGCGCCAGGGCATACCTTGCCCCGAATGCTATGAAAATAATAGCGATCAGCGCTGCCCAGCCGTAGTGGCGCACCGCGTCGCTGATGGCGAGCATGGCCACGGTCAGAAAGGGCAGGGCGCGCTTGGTGCCGGCGAACACGGCCGCCACCTGGGGCACGACATAGCCCACCAGGAACAGCACGATGACGATGGCCACCAAGGTGACGATGGCGGGGTACAGCGCCGCGCCGATCAGCTTGGCCTTGAGCGCCTGCCGGTCTTCCAGATCGTCCGCCAGGCGCTCCAGCACCAGGCCGAGGTTGCCGCTGTGCTCGCCGGCACCGATCACGGCGCAGTAGATGGCCGAGAACTCGCGCGGGTGGGCGCCCAGGGCGCGGGCGAAGGTGGAGCCGGCGTTCACCTCGGCGCGCAGG
>NZ_BAAJYT010000098.1:0-13054 GCF_057541515.1 Acidovorax sp. KNOB132 | reverse complement strand
CTTCCATGGCCCGCGCCATGCGGGCCAGCGCGACGGCGCGCACGGCCTCCAGCAGGTCCTGGCGATTGGCGAAGTGGCGGTAGGCCGCGTTGGGCGCCACGCCCGCCCGGCGCGTGGCCTCGCGCAGCACCACGGCCTGCGGGCCGCCCTCGCGCGCCAGCGCCACGCCCGCGTCCAGCAGGGCGCGGCGCAAATCCCCGTGGCGGTAGGTCTGGCGCGGCGGCATGGCGTTGGGGGGCGGGTTCGGGCCCTGCGGAGCGGGTTCGGTCATGCGGGTTTGTCGATGTGGACGCTGTCCATTGTGTCTGCTAAGGTTTTTGAACGGCGTACACAAGCCCCGTCCTTTTTTGGAGATGTCCATGGCCACCCAGATGTTCGTGAACCTGCCCATCCAGGACCTGCCCCGGTCCGTCGCGTTCTTCACCGCGCTGGGTTTTCGTTTCGACCCGCGGTTCACCGACGACAAGGCCACCTGCATGATCGTGGGCGAGCACAGCTTCGTCATGCTGCTCACGCAGCCGTTCTTCCAGACCTTCACCGACAAGCCCGTGAGCGACGCGCATCGCTCCACCGAAGTGTTGATCTGCCTGTCGCGCGACAGCCGGGCGGCCGTGGACGAGATCGTGCGCCAGGCGGTCGCCGCCGGCGGCAAGGCGCCGCGCGCGGCGCAGGACCACGGCTTCATGTACCAGCACGGCTTCGAAGACCTGGACGGGCACCTGTGGGAAGTCATGTTCATGGAGCCCGGCGCCATTCCCCCGACCGAGTCCTGACCCCTGCCCCGGAGGCCCCGCCATGCGATTCATGCTCTTGATGATTCCCCACGGCTACGAATCCGCCGCGCCCGGCACCGTGCCCGAGGCCGATGCCGTCGCGGCCATGATGGCCTACAACGAAAGCCTGCAGGCCGCCGGCGTGCTGCGGTCGCTGGAAGGCCTGCACCCGCCGTCGGCGGGCGTGCGCATCACCTTCGAAGGCGGCGCCCCCCAGGTGCAGCCCGGGCCCTTTCCCGGTGTGGCCGAGGTGCTGGGCGGGTTCTGGATCATCGAGGTGGCCTCCCGGGAGGAGGCGATCGCCTGGGCCTCGCGCTGCCCGGCGTCGGACAACGAAACCATCGAAGTGCGGCAGATCCAGGAGATGTCGGACTTCCCGCCCGATGTGCAGGAGGCCGCCAAGGGCTTCACCGAAATGCAGGGGCGCTGAGGGGCGCTGAGGGGCGCCCGGCAGCACCCCCTCAGAACGCGCTGCCGGGCTCCTGCAGGAAGGCCGTCTCCTGCGGCGTCGAAGGGCGGCCCAGCACGGCGTTGCGGTGCGGAAAGCGGCCGAAGCGCGCCACGATGTCCCGGTGCCGCACCGCGAAGTCGAGGTTGTTGGCGTTGCCGAGCTGCGTGAACAGCGCGACCGATCGCGCCTGCACCGCAGCGGACTCGCTGTGCATGTAAGGCATGTAGAGAAACGCGCGCCACGCGGGCGGCAAGGCGGCGTCGGCCTGGGCCGCCATCGCCTCCTGCGCGAGCACCAGGGCCATGCCGTCGTGCGCGAACGCCTGGGCGCTGTCGCGGTGCAGGTTGCGGGAGAACTGGTCCAGCACGATCACCTCCGCCAGCCGGCCCTGCGGCGTGGCGCGCCAGTCCCACAGCTCGGCTTGCGCCGCCTCGTGGTGCAGGCGGGCGAAGCGGTCGCGGATGGCGGCGTCGAACGCCGCGTCCTTGGCGAACCATTGCTGGGGCGTGGTGTCCTCGAACCAGAAGGTCAGCACATGGCGTGCGGCATCGGGCAAGTCAGGGTGCATGGCGGATCGGATCCAGAAAGGGTGGGAGACGAAAGAAAGCCGCCGTGCCCGGCAGATGCAGGGAAACGGCGGCGGTCGGTGCGGGCGGTGTCCCGCCCGCGGATCGGTCGGACTTTAACGGCCCTTGAGGTTGCCCTGTGCGTCGGCGATCACGATCTCGACGCGGCGGTTCATGGCGCGGCCTTCGGGCGAGCCGTTCTCGGCCACGGGGTAGGACTTGCCGTAGCCGCGTGCCGTGATGCGGCTGGTGTCCACGCCGCGCTGCACCAGCGCGTCACGCACGGCCTGGGCGCGGCGCTCCGACAGTTCCTGGTTGTAGCTGTCCGAGCCCACGCTGTCGGTGTAGCCCTCGATCAGCAGCTTGCGCTCGGGGAACTGCTTGAGGAAGTTGGCCAGCTTGTCCAGGCGCGGACCGGCCTGGGCCGACAGGTCGGCCTTGTTGAAGGCGAACAGCACATCGCCCAGCGTGACCAGCAGGCCGCGCTCGGTCTGCTGGCCTTCGATCTCGCGCAGCTGCGCTTCGAGTTGGCGCACGCGGTCCTGCGCGGCCCGGGCTTGCGCCTGCTGCTGCGCGGCGAGTTGCTCGGCTGTCATGGCTCGGGCCTGGGCGACCTGCGCATTGCGGGCCGAGGCTTCGGCCTCGCGGGTGCGCGCTTCCAGGCGCAGGCGGTCGGTCTCGCTGCCGGCCTGCTTGATCTCGGCGTCCAGGCGGCGGGCCTGGGCCGTGTTCGTGGCGATGGCGGCGCGCTGCGTGGCCAGGTAGGCGAGATGGTTGGCTTCGGACTCGTCCTTCTCGTCGCGCAGCACATGGTCGGCGCGGGCCAGCGTGTCGGTGGCGGCCTTCAGTTCAAGCTGGGCGTATTGGTTCACAGCCGGATCGGTGGCGGCGCGGTTCACGGCGGAGCGGGCCTGCTCCACGGCCGGCAGGGGGCCGGGCGACGCGCAGGCGGCCAGCAGGCCGGCGGCGAGCAGGGCAGCGGCCAGGGTGGAGGTTCGGCGGAGGTTGGATGACTGCATGGTGGTGTCCTTCAAATCGGGGGGTGGGCGGCCGCGCCGCGGTGGCGCGTGGGTGTCGGCGGCCGGTCAGGGAGGCGGGTCCGAAGGCCCGGTGCCTCAGCGGGCCGGAGGCATGGCACCGGGCATGGGTGCTGGCATGGGGGCGGCCATGGGCACTGGCGCGGGAGGGGGCGGTGGCATGGCACCGGGGACGGGCGGCGCGCGGCGGGTGATTTCGTCCTGCAGCGACTGGATGCTGGTCTTGACCTGCTGCAGCGTGGCGGCGTTGTCCGTGGCTTCGGCCTTCGTCTCGGCCACGCGGGCATCGGCTTCCGCTTCGGCGGCCAGGCGGCGCGCCCGCGTGTAGTCCTTGCTGTCCAGGGCCTGCTGGGCCTGGGTCCACTTGTCACGGGCGCTCTGCAGTTCCACGGGGGCGTTGGCGGCCACCTTGGGCGCGGTGGTCGCGCGGTCCACGGCAGTGCGGCTCACGGCCATCTGCTCGGTGGGCTTGGGGGTGGAGGAGCAGGCGGCAAGCGCGCCCAGCGCCAGCACGGCAGTGGCAGTTCGGATCAAGGTGAAGGTCGGCATGGTGTTTTTCTCCGGACAGGGATGGAATGGCGCTTTGGGGCGGGTCCCGGTGAGGGGAGCCCCTGGCGACAGGGTTCCGATTGTTCGGGCTGGGCCTGCCACCCGGCGTAGGCCCATCGCAGCAGGCCGCGTGGGCAATGTCCGACGAAACGTGAGCAATGCATCCGAAAGCAACGGTTGCGAGCGCGTTCCTGCGGATGCCATTCATATTCATGCCGATGGGCGGAGGCGAAGCGGCCAATGGCGGCACAAACCATTCGCCCAAAGAAAAACGCGCCCGAAGGCGCGTTCCGATGGTCCGACGAGCGGGCGCTGCTGTCTCAGCGGGAAGACACCACGCGCACCATGTCCAGGCACTTGTTGGAGTAGCCCCATTCGTTGTCGTACCAGGACACGATCTTCACGAAGGTGTCGTCGAGGGCGATGCCGGCATCGGCATCGAACACGCTGGTGCAGCTCTCGCCGCGGAAGTCGGTCGCCACCACCTTGTCTTCGGTGTAGCCCAGGATGCCCTTGAGCGCGCCTTCCGACTGCGACTTCATTTCAGCGCAGATCTCGGCGTACGTAGCGGGCTTTTCCAGCTCGACGGTCAGGTCCACCACCGACACGTCGGAGGTGGGCACGCGGAACGACATGCCGGTGAGCTTCTTGTTGAGCGCCGGAATCACCACGCCCACGGCCTTGGCGGCGCCGGTGGAACTGGGAATGATGTTTTCCAGGATGCCGCGGCCACCGCGCCAGTCCTTGTTGGACGGGCCGTCCACGGTCTTTTGCGTCGCGGTGGCGGCGTGCACGGTGGTCATCAGGCCGCGCTTGATGCCCCACTTGTCGTTCAGCACCTTGGCCACGGGGGCCAGGCAGTTGGTGGTGCACGAGGCGTTGGAGATGATGGGCTGGCCGGCGTAGGAATTGCAGTTCACGCCATGCACGAACATCGGCGTGTCGTCCTTGGACGGTGCCGACAGGATGACCTTCTTCGCGCCCGCGTCGATGTGCTTTTGCGCCGTTTCCTTGGTCAGGAACAGGCCCGTGGCCTCGATCACGACGTCCGCGCCGACCTCGTTCCACTTGAGCTGCGCCGGGTCGCGTTCCTGCGTGAGGCGGATCTTCTTGCCGTTGACGACCAGGGTGTTCCCCTCCACCGCGATGGTGCCCTTGAAGCGGCCATGCACCGAGTCGTACTGGAGCATGTACGCTAGGTAATCCGGCTCCAGCAGGTCGTTGATGCCGACGACCTCGATGTCGGAGAAGTTCTGCACGGCGGCGCGGAACACCATGCGGCCGATGCGGCCGAAGCCATTGATGCCAATCTTGATCGTCATGGAACTATCCTCAGTAAAAAGAAAAGATTGATAAAAAGCCCTTGAATGAACCTCAAGAGCTACCCAGTACGTTGTTCATGAAAAGCTCGCCCTTTCTCGCCGGGAGAATGCTTTTCAGAAAATCGGGCACCCGGGGCGTCAGGCCGCCGCACTCGTTGATGCACGCCGTGTCGGTCATCGCCGAGGTGTCCGGGCTGAGCATGGGCTTGAAGCCCCTGTTCTTGTTGGCGCCCACGGCCCCGTTGCGATCCCAGATGGCCAAAGCCGTGGCTTTGGAGACGGGTTTGGCCATGGCGATCACCTGCGATTTGGTCACGGTGCCGACCGCGATGTGAAAGCCGATCAGGTTGGAAACCAGGTCTTCCTGGCTGAACCCGCTGTCCGTGATGAATTTGGGAAAGTATTCCTGGTAATTTTCGAATTCCAGGCTGACTTCCATGAAGATCGCCAATGCCACGGATTTCTTTTCGTCGGTGGACAGGTGGTGGCGAACGATGTATTCCCGCGATACGCCTGTCGACAGGTTGGCGCCGAACACGCGCTTGCCCATGTCCTGCTTGTACGTCAGCTTGAAGCCAGTGGAAGACTGGTCGGGAAATTTCGCCGCAGGATAGACATTCGAAAGCGCCGGCAGCGTGCAGATCTGCCGAAGGGTGCCCATGCAGTGCCGCACATCCGGACCTCCCGCGTTGATTTCTTTCCAAAGCGCGGAAGCTCCCGTGTGCGCACGGGTGGATTTGGGATCCATATGGCCCAGATCCAGCCAGCCCAGATGGCAGGTGTATACGAGGCCATAGGCTTTCGCCGCGGCTTCGCTCCCGTCCACAATATCTTCGCGCTTGCTCATTCGTCTCCAGCGGATTAATAGTTTTCCAGGAAATCGAGAGTGACTTCTTTGCAACCGCCTGCGTCGGTGATGAATAGGTCAACCGATAAGAAATCCTGCTGCGCGCAAACGAGCGCCAAATGATTTTTGTTGCCCACGCTCTGGATTTCGTCTTTCACTTTGCATGATTTTTTATCGAAAGCGCTTCGATACGATTGCACTAAATCAGCCGAGCTCTTCAGACTGCCGTAGGTGACTGACGAATAAGGGCTGCTCTCGCCGTCACGGCCCTTCCAGCGGTATCTCGGTTTTTGGCATTTGTCCAGAATCTCCACCGATCGAAGGTATTCGGGCGCGCCAAGGCGGTACACGAAAGAACCTCGATCCACCCCGCTGGACTCGAACAATGCACCCGCCATGAAAAGCCCAGCCGCGCCGCAAAGCAGCAGGCCACCTGCAACGGCAGCCATGATTTTGGTAGCTCTGGACGCGCTCTTCATTCCGGCAGGTGGTTCCTGATGTTTTCAAGCGCGGCGGGAGTTTTCTGCCAATCTGGAACAGGTCGGCAGAATCCCCCATCGCGCAGGGTTGGATCGATCAACGTTTGCGCAGCACCGCCTGCACCGTATCGGCCACGTTCTCTTCCGTGAAGCCGAAGTGCTTGAACAGCACCGGCGCCGGGGCCGATTCGCCGAAGGTGTCGATGCCGACCACGGCGGCGCAGCCGTATTTCCACCAGCCGTCGGTCACGCCCATCTCCACCGCGATGCGGGGGATGCCGGCGGGCAGCACGGATTGCTTGTACTTGGTGTCTTCGCGGTCGAAGGTCGTCGTGCTGGGCATGGACACCACGCGCACGGCGATCTTGCGCGTGGCCAGCAGTTGCTGCGCCTTGAGCGCCAGTTGCACTTCCGAACCCGTGGCGATGATGACGGCCTGGGCCTTCTTCTTGATGCCCACGTCGGCCGGCTCAGACAGCACGTACGCGCCGCGGCTGATGTCGCCCAGGTCGCGCTTGGGGGCATAGGCGATGTTCTGGCGCGACAGCAGCAGGGCCGTGGGCTGGGTGCGGTTGGACAGGGCCACGCTCCAGGCGACGGCGGTTTCGGTCGTATCGCCCGGGCGCCACACGTCCAGGTTCGGGATGAGGCGCAGGCTGGCGGCGTGCTCGATCGACTGGTGGGTCGGGCCGTCTTCGCCCAGGCCGATGGAGTCGTGGGTGAACACGTGCACCACGCGAAGCTTCATCAGCGCGGCCATGCGGATGGCGTTGCGGCTGTAATCGCTGAACGTGAGGAAGGTGCCGCCGTAGGGGATGAAGCCGCCGTGCAGGGCGATGCCGTTCATGATCGCGGCCATGCCGAATTCGCGCACGCCGTAGTTGATGTGGCGCCCGCCGACGCGCACCGTCTCGGCGCCCACGTTCACTTCCACCTGCTGAACGTCGCCGTGTTCGTCGAAGCGCAGGGCCGGCGTGCTCTTGGTGTTGGTGAGGTTGGAGCCGGTCAGGTCGGCGCTGCCGCCCAGCAGCTCGGGCAGTTGCGCGGTGAAGGCTTCCAGGGCCAGCTGGCTGGCCTTGCGGCTGGCCACGGTCTCGCCCTTGGTGTGCATGCCGACCACGGTGTCCACGGCGGTCTGCGCGAAGTGCTTGGGCAGGTCGCCGGCCATGCGGCGGGTGAATTCGGCGGCCAGCTCGGGGAAGGCGGCGGCATAGGCGTCGAAGCGCTGCTGCCATTCGGCTTCGGCCTGGGCGCCGGTGTCCTTGGCGCTCCAGTCGGCATAGACCTCGGCCGGGATCTCGAAGGGCACGTGGCTCCAGCCGATGGCGTTGCGCGTGAGCGTGATCTCGTCGGCGCCCAGGGGTTCGCCGTGGGCCTTGGAGGTGTTCGCGCGGTTGGGCGATCCCTTGCCGATGGCGGTCTTGCAGACGATGAGCGTGGGCTTGTCGGTGGAGGTCTTGGCGCTTTGCACCGCGGCCGCCACGGCCTCGACGTCGTGGCCGTCCACGGGGCCGATCACGTTCCAGCCGCAGGCGCGCAGGCGGGCCGGGGTGTCGTCCACGAACCAGGGGGCGACCTGGCCGTCGATGCTGATGCCGTTGTCGTCATACAGCGCGATCAGCTTGTTGAGCTTCCAGGCGCCTGCCAGCGACAGCGCTTCCTGGCTGATGCCTTCCATCAGGCAGCCATCGCCCAGGAAAACGTAGGTGTGGTGGTCCACCACGGCATGGCCGTCGCGGTTGAATTCCTTGGCGAGCAGCTTCTCGGCCAGCGCGAAGCCCACGGCGTTGGTGATGCCCTGGCCCAGGGGGCCGGTGGTCGTCTCGACGCCGGGCGTGATGCCGTATTCGGGGTGGCCGGCCGTCTTGCTGTGCAGCTGGCGGAAGTTCTTCAGCTCCTGGATGGGCAGGTCGTAGCCCGTGAGGTGCAGCAGCGCGTACAGCAGCATGGAGCCGTGGCCGTTGGACAGCACGAAGCGGTCGCGGTCCAGCCAGTGCGGGTTGGCGGGGTTGTGCCGCAGATGGCGGCCCCACAGCGCGACGGCCATGTCGGCCATGCCCATCGGGGCGCCGGGGTGGCCGGAATTGGCCTGTTGAACTGCATCCATTGCGAGTGCGCGGATCGCATTCGCCATTTGTTGAGAATTGGCCATCAGGGGCGGCTCCGGAAGGGGGCGGTGGGGGGAAAACCCGGCATTTTACCGGGGCGGCTCCCAGGGCCCCGTCCCCGGGCCCCGATGCACTACAGTGCAGCCCCATGCAAGGCCTGCACCTCACCGCCGATCTCCAGCAATGCCGCTGCGCGCCGCACTGGCTGACCGATGCTGCCGCGCTGGGCCGCGCCTGCGCCGGCGCCGTGCAGGCGGCCGGGCTGCAGGCCGTTGGGCAGCTGTTCCACACTTTCCCGGCCACCGCGCAGGGGGCGGGCGGCGTGACGGCCACGCTGCTGCTGGCCGAGTCGCACCTGTGCGTGCACACCTGGCCCGAACTGGGCGCCGTCACGCTGGATGTGTACGTGTGCAATTTCGGCGGCGACCATTCGGCCAAGGCCGAGTCGCTGATGGCCGCGCTGCTGGCCTTGTTCGAACCGGCACGGGCGCAGCGGCATGCGCTGCAGCGCGGTGCGGTGGCCCAGGGCGTTGCGGCATGAACGCAGCCGTGCAGACCCCATTGCCGGTCCAGGGAGGCGCGCAGATTCCCGCCATGGTGCTGGCCGCCGGCCGCGGCGAGCGCATGCGCCCGCTGACCGATGCGTGCCCGAAGCCGCTGCTGGCGGTGCAGGGCGTGCCGCTGCTGGAGTGGCACCTGCGTGCGCTGGCCCAGGCGGGCGTGCCACGCGCCGTCATCAACACGGCGTGGCTGGGCGAGCAGATCAGCGAGCGGTTTGGGGGGCATTTCGGCCTCCAGGGCAATGAATCCGCCGGCAGCCTGCTATCGATTTCATACTCGCACGAAGGCCGCGACTTCGGTGGTGCGCTGGAGACCGCCGGCGGCATCGCGCGGGCGCTGCCGCAGTTGGGGCCCGTCTTCTGGCTGGCGGCGGGCGACGTGTTCGCGCCCGATTTCGTGTTCTCGGCCGATGCCGCACAGCGCTTTGCCGCCAGCACCGCGCTGGTCCACCTGTGGCTGGTGCCCAACCCGGAGCACCACCCGCGCGGGGACTTCGGCCGGTCGGACGCCGGCTTGGCGCTGAACCTGCCGGCCGACAGCACCGCGCCGCGCTACACCTACAGCACCCTCGCACTGCTGCGGGCGGAGTTGTTCGGCGCGCCCTGGTGCGATGTGCCCGCCGGCAATCCGACGGGGATCAGCGCCGCGCTGGCACCGCTGCTGCGCCGGGCCATGGATGCGGGCCGCGTCACCGCATCGCTCTACACCGGCCGCTGGACCGATGTGGGCACGCCGCAGCGGCTGGCGCAGCTCAACCGCTGAGGGGTCGGGGCGGCCTTTTTCGGCGCGTTGCGATCACTGGGCCGGTGTGGTGCCGCCGTTTGCGGGCTGCACGGCAATGGGTGGCGCCGCCTCGCAGTTGCGGAACAGCCATTGGCTGGGCAGAAAGCGCGCGGCGGGGCCGTCCGGTGGCGGCTTGCCCACCTCCGCCGGCACGTCGTAGGGAATGTGCGGCACCTGGAACACGGCCATCTGGCCCTTCTTGCAGGCCAGCGCGGGCACCAGCTTGTTGGCCACCCAGCCCTGGCTGGCCGCGTCGTAGCGGTAGAGCGGGCCGATGCGCTGGTCCTGCGCCAGCTCCACGCGCAGCGGGTTGATCTGCAGCGCGCTGGCCCACACCCCGGCCACCAGCACCGGCTGCGAAAAACGCACCGCTTCCAGCCCATGCAGCGCCACGGGACGCGACGGCTCGCCCTTGTCGAACGGGTCCTGGCGGTTGACCAGGCTGCCGGCCGGGATCAGCAACTCGCCGTACTGGAAATCCTGCGCCAGCGCGAAGCGCTCGCGGCTGGCGCGGTGCACGGCGCCGTCCTTCCATTCCTGCCGCTCGCTGTGCGACAGGTACAGGCGCAGCCCCAGCCATGCGTTGCACAGCAGCGCCACGCCGCACAGCACCAGCAGGGCCCGGCGCGACAGCACCAGCTTTTGCGGCACATCAATCCACAGGGCATAGGCGCCGTAGCCCAGCAGGGCCACCGTCAACCCCAGGCCCAGCAGCGGCAGGAAGGTCGTCAAAATG
Organism: Acidovorax sp. KNOB132; assembly: GCF_057541515.1. Lineage (NCBI taxonomy): Bacteria > Pseudomonadati > Pseudomonadota > Betaproteobacteria > Burkholderiales > Comamonadaceae > Acidovorax > Acidovorax sp. KNOB132. The sequence continues at coordinate 2,842 of NZ_BAAJYT010000098.1, read as the reverse complement.
AACTGCAGCGGGGCGAAACCGGACATGCGCGATCCAGGAGAGGGGGAGCCCGCCATTCTCGAACGCTTTGCGGGCACCGCCGGAGCGGCGCGTGCCTGCAGTGATTCGAAATGTAATTTGCCCAGTGGAATTGCAAATGCTCCCCAGCCGATGCCCTGAGAATGCCTGCATGAGCCCACAGAACTCCCTCTATGCCCAGCGCCGCGCCCGCCTTGCTTCGATGCTCGGCGAAGGCGGCATCGCCATCGTGCCCACCGCCCCGGAGCGCCCGCGCAACCGCGACAGCGACTTCCTGTACCGGCACGACAGCTATTTTTACTATCTCACCGGCTTCACCGAGCCGGGCGCCTGCCTGGTGATCACGGCGCAGGGCCAGAGCACGCTGTTTTGCCAGCCCAAGGACCTGGAGCGCGAGATCTGGGACGGCTACCGCCTGGGCCCCGAGGCCGCCGTGGGCACGCTGGGCGTGGACGCCGCGCACTCGGCCGCCGTGCTGGAGTCGCAACTGCCCCGCCTGCTCGAAAACCGCACCCGGGTCTGGTACCCATTCGCCATCCACACCGGCCTGGCCGCGCGCGTGGAGGGCTGGCTGAACCAGGTGCGCGCACGGGTGCGCTACGGCGCGCTGTGCCCGGCGCAGCAGGACGACCTGTGCACGTTGCTCGACGAAATGCGGCTGGTGAAGGACGCGCACGAGCAGGACACCATGCGCCGCGCCTCGGCCATCAGCGCCCAGGCCCACATCCGCGCCATGCAGCGCAGCGCGCGCATGCTGCGCGCGGGCGAGGACGTGCGGGAGTACCACCTGGACGCCGAACTGCTGCATGCCTTCCGCGAAGCCGGCTCGCAGTGCCCGGCCTACAACTCCATCGTCGCCGCCGGCGCCAATGCCTGCGTGCTGCACTACCGCGCCGACGCCGCCCCGGTGCGCGATGGCGAACTGGTGCTGATCGATGCGGGCTGCGAACTCGACGGCTACGCCAGCGACATCACGCGCACCTTTCCCGCCAACGGCCGCTTCACCGGGCCGCAGCGCGCGCTGTACGACCTGGTGCTGGCCAGCCAGGACGCGGCCATCGCGGCGACGAAGGCCGGCGCCCGCTTCAACGACCCGCACGACGCCACGGTGGCCGTGCTGGCGCAGGGCATGCTGGACCTGGGCCTGCTCGACAGGAACACGGTGGGCACGGCGCAGGATGTGATCGACAGCCGCGCCTACTTCCAGTTCTACATGCACCGCACCGGCCACTGGCTGGGCATGGACGTGCACGACTGCGGCAGCTACGTGGAGCCGTCCGAGGTCGGGCAGGTCAGCGAGCGCAAGGACCCGCTCTCGGGCGAGACCATCGCCAACCGCCCCAGCCGCATCCTGCGGCCCGGCATGGTGCTGACGATCGAGCCGGGCCTGTACGTGCGCCCGGCCCCGGGCGTGCCCGAGGCCTTCCATCATCTGGGCATCCGCATCGAGGACGACGCCATCGTCACCGACGGCGGCTGCGAGCTGATCACGCGCGGCGTGCCGGTGAAGGCGGACGAGATCGAGGCGTTGATGCGGGGCTGACGCCCCTCACCGCGCGCTACGGGGCCAGCACCCGGAAGGTCAGCGTGTAGTTGTGGCCGTACATCGGGGCCGCCGCGCCTTGCGGCGCGGGCGCACGGTGGCGCACCAGGGCCAGGTACACGCCGGGCTGTGGCGACACGTAGTGGATGCGGCCTTGCGCATCGGTCTTCAGGCTCTCGGCGCTGTGCTGGCTGGCGAGGTCCATCGCCGAGCGGTAGAGGTCCACTTTGTGCCCGGCCAGCGGCTGGCCGTCAAACTGCACGGCGAAGTCGAAGGCTTCGTTGGCGAACAGATCGCTCGGGTGCGTGGCGGGCACGATCTCCAGCCCCTTGCCCGAGCCCGCCAGCGCGGCCCGCGTGGGGGGCCTCGCGGTCACATAGGCCTCGGAGATGGATAGCGACTGGTAGTGGCTCAGCAGCCTGGCGCCGGGCGGCATCGGCGTGGCGGGGTCGCGTGCCACCTCGACCTTGCCGCCGTGCTCCCAGCTGCGAAAGATCGCGCCCAGGCGCGGGCCGGTGCTGAGCCGGTACGTGCCCTGGGCGCCGGGCAGCTTCTGCTCGGCCACGGTGCGCGTCTTGAACTGGCGCACATCGCCGAACGGCAGCGTGCCGCCATCGGGCGTGGTGATGGCAAAGCGCGTGTCGCCGAACGCCACGTCAGGCAGGAAGAACTTCTCGGTGAAGCCGGCGTCCACGCTGACGGTGGAGCCGGGCTCGATGTCGAAGCTCGCGGGCAGCAGGTAGGGCGTGTGGGCGCGGGCCAGGCCGCAAAGGCCCAGGGCCAGCGCCAGGCCGGCGCGCCGCAGCCACGGCAAGAGAGGGGCGGTGTGCATGGCAGGCATGGATGGCGGCCTTAAGGCTTCTTGGCGTCGGCGGCATTGACCACGCCGTCGCCGTTGGTGTCCGCGCCTTTGAAGGTCCGGTCGGCGATGGCGAGTTCTTCGTCCTCGGTCAGGCGGCCATCCTTGTTCTTGTCCAGGATGCCAAATCGCACATGGGCCTGCTGGATCGACGCGGCGTGGGCCGTGTCGGGCGGGCGCTTCTGGGCGGCGTACTGCTGCTGCAGGCGCCCCTCGAACTCGGCCACGTATTCGGCTTCGCTGAGCCAGCCGTCCCGGTTGGTGTCGGCAGCCGCGAAGCGCTGCTTGCGCACCGCGTTGTACTCGGCGCGGGTGACCTGGCCGTCCTGGTTGGCGTCGTAGCCACCGATGAAGGCGGCATTGCCGTGGCCGCCTGCCGGCCGCGCCGGGCCGTCGCCGGCAGGGGCCGATGGGGCCGCGCA
>NZ_BAAJYT010000097.1:0-13158 GCF_057541515.1 Acidovorax sp. KNOB132 | reverse complement strand
GCGCGGGCGGCTTCCACCGCGGCATTGAGCGCCAGGATGTTGGTCTGGAACGCGATGCCGTCCACCACGCCGATGATGTCGGCGATGCGCTGGGAGGCGGCGTCGATGCTCTTCATCGTCTCCACCATCACATCCACCGCGTCGCCGCTGCGCTGCGCCACCGTGGACGCGTCCGCCGCCAGCTGGCTGGCCTTCTGGGCGCCGTCGGCGTTCTGGCGCACGGTGGAGCTCAACTCCTCCATGGACGCGGCGGTCTCTTCCAGGGCCGAGGCCTGCTGTTCGGTGCGGGCCGACAGGTCCTGGTTGCCCTGCTCGATCTGCGAGCTGGCCGCGGCCACGCCTTCGGCGCTGCCGTGGACGGCACCGACCACGCTCGCCAGGCTGGCGCGCATGTCGCTCAGGGCCTGCATCAGCTGTGCGGACTCGTCCTTGCCGTGCACGGCGATGTCCATCGTCAGGTCGCCGGCGGCCACGCCCCGCGCCACTTCGACGGCCGAGGCCAGCGGCCGCGTGATGTGCCGCGTGATCCACCAGGCCAGCACCGAGGCGATCGCCACCGCAGCGATCAGCAGGGCCAGCAGCGTGGCCTGCGCACGGTGGAACGTGGCCACCGCATCGTCGTGCGCGGCGTCGCCGCCTCGGCGGTTCACGCGGGCCAGCTCGCCCAGCGTGGACGCCATGGCATCGAAGCCCTTTTCCGAATCGGTGAAGAAGATCCGCAGCGTTTCATCGTGCGCCTGCAGTGGCTGGTCCAGCATGCGGCGCTGCACCGCGAGGTACTGGTCGCGCTGGGCCTGGTAGGCCTCGTAGCCCTTGCGCTCTTCGCCCGGATTGACCAGCGGCGCATATACGGCCTCGGCCTCCGCCAGTTGCTGGCGTCGCACCTTGAGCTCTTCCTTGAGCTTGTTCAGGTTGCTCTGGTCGGTCGGCAGGAAGGCCTCGCTCTCGGTGCGCCGCAGGCGGTTGGCGGCGATGCGCACGTTGCCGATGGCCTCGATGCTGGGCAGCCAGTTCGTGGCCAGGTCTTCGGCGCTGGCGTTGATGCGCAGCATCTGGCCCCAGGCCATCCAGGCCAGGGCGACGGTGATCAGCGTGGTAACGCTGAAGGCGAGCGCCAGTTTGGCGCCAATGCGGAGGTTGTGCAGGTTCATGATAAGTACCACCTATTGCGTTTGGTATCTCGATTAACTTTTAGATACCTTAGAAGAGGCTTAAATCGGAATCCGCAGCGCGAAAAATGGCAAAAATGCGATGTCATTTGTATCATTTTTGCAGCTTTCAACCTGACAGCCCGTCGCCTTCCGCATACGCTTCCAGTCCGATCGCCACCACCGTGGCGACCTCGTCGCCCACCTCCATGCGGAATTCCGCTTCCGCCTGCGCCACCGCGTCGCGGAACGCCTGCAGCCACGCCAAGCCCGCGGCAGTGAAGCAGACGCGGCGCGCCCGGGCATCGCGCGGGTCGGGTTCCCGCACCACCAGGCCCCAGGCGACGCACTGGTCCACCAGATCGGCCATCGACTGCTTCGTCATGCCGGCCCGCTGCGCCAGATCGGTCAGCCGGTCGCCATCCAGCGAAAGGTGGCGCGTGATGTGGACGTGCGCCGCACTCACCTGATCGCGCGCGGCGAGGTTGGAAAGCGCCAGCGGCACTTCCACGTTGTGGGCCATGAGTTCGAGCACCCGCGCATCGAACCGGCGCATGGCATGCCCGAGCAGGCGGCCCAGGTGGGTCTGGCGCCAGCCATCGTCGAGGGGGGGAGAAGGTGGGGTTTCGGCCATGGCACATTGTCAGGGAAACTGACTTAAAACACCGTTTACGCGCCAAGACGGCTCGCATAAACTACTGTTCAAGCATCCAGCCTGTGACTACCCACAGCCGGATAGAGACACCCCAACCCATTGTTTTTCAAGGACTTTCCATGGACTTCGCCGTCAAGGGGACCCACCCCGCCCAGCCCGTCAACACCGAAAAGGCCAAGGCCCTCCAGGCCGCGCTGGCCCAGATCGAGAAGCAGTTCGGCAAGGGCACGATCATGCGCCTGGGCGAAGGCGAGGTGATCGAGGACATCCAGGTCGTCTCCACCGGCTCGCTGGGCCTGGATATCGCGCTGGGCGTGGGCGGCCTGCCCCGCGGCCGCGTGGTCGAGATCTACGGCCCGGAATCGTCCGGCAAGACGACGCTCACGCTGCAGGTGATCGCCGAGATGCAAAAGCAGGGCGGCCAGTGCGCCTTCGTCGATGCCGAGCACGCGCTCGACGTGCAATACGCCCAGAAGCTCGGCGTGCAGCTGTCCGATCTGCTGATCAGCCAGCCCGACACCGGCGAGCAGGCCCTGGAGATCGTGGACAGCCTCGTGCGCTCGGGTGCCGTGGACCTGATCGTGATCGACTCGGTCGCCGCGCTCACCCCCAAGGCCGAAATCGAAGGCGAAATGGGCGATGCGCTGCCCGGCCTGCAGGCCCGCCTGATGAGCCAGGCGCTGCGCAAGCTCACCGCCACCATCAAGAAGACCAACTGCATGGTCATCTTCATCAACCAGATCCGCATGAAGATCGGCGTGATGTTCGGCAGCCCCGAAACCACCACGGGCGGCAACGCGCTCAAGTTCTACGCCTCGGTGCGTTTGGACATCCGCCGCACCGGCACGATCAAGAAGGGCGACGAGGCCGTGGGCAACGAGACCAAGGTCAAGGTCGTGAAGAACAAGGTCAGCCCGCCGTTCAAAACGGCCGAGTTCGACATCCTGTTCGGCGAGGGCATCAGCCGCGAGGGCGAGATCATCGACATGGGCGTGAACGCGAAGATCATCGAAAAGAGCGGCGCTTGGTACGCCTACAACGGCGAGAAGATCGGCCAGGGCCGCGACAACTCGCGGGAGTTCCTGCGCGAGAACGCCGACCTCGCCCGCGAGATCGAGAACAAGGTGCGCGAGAGCCTGGGCATCGCCCTGCTGCCCGCCAGCCTGGAAGCCCCCGCCGCCGCCCCGGCCAAGGAAGCGGCCGAGAAGTAAGCCTTGGCCGATTGCAGGCCATGCCCGGCTCCAGCGCTTGATTGACAGGCGCTGGACGCTTCTACTGTCATAGCACCATGGGATTTGCGACGCTTTCGCTCAAGGGCCGGGCGCTGCGCCTGCTGGCACAGCGCGAACACTCCCGCGCCGAACTGGCCACCAAGCTGGCCCGCCACGTGCAGGAGGGCGACGACCTGAACGCCGTGCTCGACGACCTGCAGGCCAAGGATTTCATCAGCGCGCAGCGCGTGGCCGATTCGGTGGTGAACCGCCGCGCCGCCCGCCTGGGCACGCAGCGCCTGGTGCAGGAGCTGCGTGGCAAGGGACTGGACGACGCCCTGGTGCGCGCCACCGCGGAGCGCCTACGCGCCACCGAGCTGGAGCGCGCACAGGCCGTGTGGCGCCAGCGCTTCGGCACCCCGGGCGAGACGCCGCAGGAGCGCGCGCGCCAGATGCGCTTCATGGCCGCACGGGGCTTTGCCGGCGACATCGTGCGCCGCGTGGTGCGGGGCGACGGCAGCGGGGACGACGACGGCGATTGATGGCGCTGATTCCGGGCCCGCGCCGATCCTGGGCCCGCGAGGCCGGCTGGCTCAGTCCAGCAACCGTTCCGGGTTGGCGTCGATCTTGGCCAGCGCGTCGCGCGTGGCCCGCATCGTGAGCGCTTCCTCTTCCTGCGCCACCAGCAGGCCGGACTGCAGGTAGGCGCCCAGGCGCTTGAGCTGCAGCAGGTAGCTGCTGCCATCGGGCGCGGCGAACAGGTGCAGCTGCTTGCGCTGGCTTTGCCACACGTACTGCACCTGCGCCGACGCGCCGTTGTGGTCCAGCGTGAACCAGGCCCCGGGCTGCAGCTCCTGCGCCCAGGCCACCATGCCCGGCTCCACGGGCGCGCCGTTGTCGGCGATCACGTGGATGGACGAGGCATCGATGCCCAGCATCAGCTCGATGTTGTCGGCGTTGAGCGGCATTTCGCCCAGCGTCGCATCGCTGATGTAGTCCTCCAGATTGGCCAGGCGGCGCGCCATGGCATCGATGTGCGCCTGCGGGATGGACGCCGTCTTGGACAGGAAGGCATCGGCCAGCGTGTCGGTCAGCACCTTCACCTGCGCATCCTGCTCCGGCCCGTTCACGCCGAGCAGCGCCAGGCCCTGGCGCAGGTGCTGCAGCAGCGGCGGCAGGCTCTGGATGACCTTGGCGCGGTCCGCCCGGTGGGGCTTGGCGCTGGCGGCCCAGACCAGATCGGCCGCCGTGCGCTTGAGTGCCACGGTGTCCGGGTGCTGCGCGCCGTCGCGCACCGCCGACATGGCCAGCACCTCGGCCCAGGTCTTGAAGAGGAAATCGCGGATCTCCTCGCGCACCGGCATGTCCCGCAGCATGGTGCGCAGCTCGATCGTGTACTGGATGGCCAGCGTCTCGCGCTGCTCGACCTGCTGCGCCACGCTGACGAGCTTGGAGGTGGCCTGCTTGGCGGTGAGGAACTTGGCCAGGAATTTCTCGAATTCGTCATAGACGAGCTGAAAGACGCGCTGCCCGGTTTCGGGGTACTGCTCGATCACCTGCACCACGCGGCGGATCTCGCCTTCCAACGCGCTGCCGTTGATGGCGGTGGCGTCGAACCCCATCACCACGCCGCCCAGGCGGTCGATCAGGCGGCGTGCCGGGTGGGCGACGTCGCTGAAGAATTCGGGTTCGGCCAGCGCCACGCGCAGCACCGGCACCTGCAGCCGCGCGAACCACACGCGCACGGCTGGCGGAATGCGGTCTTCGCTCAGGATGCTCTGGAACATCAGCGCCACCACCTCGATGATGGCTTTTTCGCCGGGGGTGGAGGCCTTGGCCTTCAGTTCGGTCGAGCGCTCGCGCACCGCGCCCACCAGCTGCACCACGGCGGCCGGGCTGTAGTCCTCGACCAGCGTGGCCACGCCGCTGTAGTACGTCTGCGCCTGCGCCCGGTGGGCCGACAGGGCCTGCGCCAGCGCGGCGGAGGCCGGCGGTGCGTTCACCATGTCAAAGCCCGTAGCAGGCTGCACCAGCAGGCGGCGCAACTGGCCCATCACGCCCTGCGCACGCTGGCGGGCGCGGGCCAGCGGTGTCATGAACGCCTGCATGCCGGCACCGAAGGCCGTTCCCTGCGCGCCCATGCGCCCGGGCGCCGGCATGCCCCCCTGGGACGGCATGCCGTGCATGCTCGCCTGGGCGGATTCCCGGGCGAAGGCCTGGGCCGATTGCTGCAGGGCCTGCGACGCCAGGCCCGCGGGGGAGGACAGCCCCCCCGCCGTGCGGCGCACCTTGGAGCGCAGGTCGTTGTCGGGCTTCACGCCCTGCTCGGTGCAGAACGCGTTGACGGACTGGTACTGGCGCAAGACCAGGTCGCCCAGCTGGCGCTGCAGGGGATCGATGGCGGTCTGCAGGTCGCCCCGCTCCATGCCGGCCTCGACCCACTGGTCGACGAACAGCAGGCAGACCGTTTCGGGGCGCAGGATGTCGCGGCCGTCCAGTTCCTGGCCTTCCAGGTGCTGCAGGAACTGCCGCAGGGTGTCGAAGGCGTTGCCCGTGTGCTCCATCACCGTGAGCGCCATGCGCGAGGCGATGATCTGGTTCTCGACGACGTCGTCGCTGAGCAGCTCGAACCCGCCCCCGGCGGGCAGCGCCCCCCGGCTGGTGCTGACCAGCGGCAGCAGGGCCTCGGACAGGGCGCGGGCGCAGCCGCTGACCCAGGCCTGGTGGCGCTGCTGGTAACGCATCCACAGGTCGCGGCGCGTCTGCATCTCGCGCTGCGTGGCCGTCAGGCCCATGAGCTGGGTCAGGAAATCCTGCAGTTCGTTGTCGAGGCCGGGCAGCCCCGCCACCAGGCCCTCCACGAACCGCTGCCGGGCCAGGCGGGCCAGGCGCCGGGGCGCGGTGGGAGGGCGGAGTTCTTCCATACGCCGTCGATTATGGGGCGCCCCGGGGCGTCGCGGTCAGACCGCTGCGCCGGCGTTCGGATCGTTCGGGTCGCCGTCCTTCTTGGGCGGCGCCTTCACCAGGTCTTCGCGCTTGACGCCCAGCCACATGGCGATGGCGGCCGCCACGAACACCGATGAATAGATGCCGAACAGAATCCCGATGGTCAGCGCCAGCGCGAAGTAGTGCAGGCTGGGGCCGCCGAAGAAGAACATCGACAGCACCACGGCCTCCGTGGAGGCATGGGTGATGATCGTGCGGCTCATCGTGCTGGTGATCGCGTGGTCGATGACCTCGTGCGTGCTCATCTTGCGGTACTTGCGGAAGGCCTCGCGGATCCGGTCGAAGATCACGACCGACTCGTTCACCGAGTAGCCCAGCACGGCCAGCACCCCCGCCAGCACCGCCAGCGAGAACTCCCACTGGAAGAAGGCGAAGAAGCCCAGGATGATCACCACGTCGTGCAGGTTGGCGATCACCGCCGCCACACCGAACTTCCACTCGAAGCGGAACGCAAGGTAGATCACGATGCCGATCACCACCATGCCCAGCGCCATCAGGCCGCCGTGCACCAGTTCCTCGCCCACCTGCGGGCCCACGAACTCGGTGCGGCGCAGCGTGACGTCGGGGTCGGCCGCCTTGAGGGCGCCCAGGACCTGCTCGCTTTGCTGCGCCGAGGTCACGCCCTTTTGCACCGGCAGGCGGATCATCACGTCGCGCGCGGTGCCGAAGTTCTGCACGGTCACGTCGGAATAGCCCAGCCCGGACACGGTGCTGCGCACCTTGCCGATGTCGGCGCTCTGCGTATAGGCCACTTCCATGACCGTGCCGCCGGTGAACTCCACCGACAGGTGCAGGCCCCGCGTGATCAGGAAGAACACGGCCAGCGCGAAAGTGATGAAGGAGATCGCGTTGAGAACCAACGCGTACTTCATGAACGGGATGTCTTTTCGGATGCGGAAGAATTCCATGGTCCCTCTCCTTCAGTTGGACTTGACCACGGCGGACGTGGTGCTGTCGGGTTCGGGCTTCCACACCTGTCCGATGGACACGCTCTTGAGCTTCTTCTTGCGGCCATACCAGAGGTTGACCAGGCCGCGCGAGAAGAACACGGCCGAGAACATGCTGGTCAGGATGCCGATGCAGTGCACCACGGCGAAGCCGCGCACCGGGCCCGAGCCGAAGGCCAGCAGCGCGAGACCTGCGATCAGCGTGGTCACGTTCGAGTCGAGAATCGTCGCCCAGGCGCGCTCGTAGCCCGCGTGGATGGCCGCCTGCGGCGACACGCCGGCGCGCAGTTCTTCGCGGATGCGCTCGTTGATCAGCACGTTGGAGTCGATGGCCACACCCAGCGCCAGCGCCATGGCGGCGATGCCGGGCAGGGTCAGGGTGGCCTGCAGCATCGACAGGATGGCCAGCAGCATCAGCACGTTCACCGACAGCGCGATGGACGAGATCACGCCGAACAGCGCGTAGTAGATGCACATGAAGACCGAGATCGCCACGAAGCCCCACACCACGCTGTGGATGCCGCGCTCGATATTGTCGGCGCCCAGGCTCGGGCCGATGGTGTACTCCTCGATGATGTCCATGGGCGCGGCCAGCGAGCCGGCGCGCAGCAGCAGCGAGGTGTCGTTGGCCTCGGCCGTGGTCATGCGCCCGGAGATCTGCACCCGGCCGCCGCTGATCTCGCTGCGGATCACGGGGGCCGTGACCACTTCGCCCTTGCCCTTTTCGAACAGGACGATGGCCATGCGCTTGCCCACGTTCTCGCGGGTGATGTCCTTGAAGATGCGGGCGCCCTTGGCGTCGAGCGTGAGGTTGACCGTGGGCTCCTGCGTCTGGCCGTCGAAGCCGGGCTGCGCGTCGGTGAGGTTCTCGCCCGTGAGGATGACCTGCTTCTTGACGATGATGGACTGGCCGTTGCGGTCCAGGTACTTTTCGTCGCCGAAGGGCACGGGGCCGGAGCCCAGCTCGGCCGAGCGCGCCTCGGCGCTTTCGTCGACCATGCGCACTTCCAGCGTGGCCGTGCGGCCCAGGATGTCCTTGGCCTTGGCGGTGTCCTGCACGCCGGGCAGCTGCACCACGATGCGGTCCAGGCCCTGCTGCTGGATCACGGGCTCGGCCACGCCGAGTTCGTTGATCCGGTTGTGCAGCGTGGTCATGTTCTGCTTGAGCGCCTGGTCCTGCACCTTGCGCAGCGCCTCGGGCTTGATGGTGGCGCGCACGCGCACGCCCTGGCCGTCGGGGCTGCTGGTGGCCACCAGGTCGGGAAACTGGTCGGTGATCACGTTGCGCGTGGCCGTGGCGGTCGCCTCGTCGCGCAGGCGGATGTCCACCGCCTGGCCGTCGCGGCTGATGCCGCCGTGGCGGATGTTCTTGTCGCGCAGCGTGGTGCGCAGGTCGCCGGCGAGCGATTCGGCCTTCTTGGTGAGGGCCGCCTGCATGTCCACCTGCAGCATGAAGTGCACGCCGCCGCGCAGGTCCAGCCCCAGGTACATGGGGCGCGCATGCAGCGCGCTGAGCCAGTCGGGGGAGCGCGAGACGAGGTTCAGCGCGACGATGTACGGCGGGTCGGCCGGATCGGGCACCAGGGCCTTCTGGATCGCGTCCTTGGCCTTGAGCTGGCTGTCGGGCGAGTCGAAGCGCGCGCGCACCGAATTGCCATCGAAGCTCACGGCATCGGGCACGACGCCCGCGGCCTTCAGGGCCTCTTCGACGCGGCGCTGCACGGCGGCATCGACCTTCAGCGTCGCCTTGGCCGACGACACCTGCACGGCAGGGGCCTCGCCAAAGAAATTGGGCAGGGTGTACAGGGCCCCCACCAGCAGCGCGATCACGAGGATCGCGTACTTCCAGACCGGGTAACGGTTCATGATCGCGCTCTTAACTCTCAGGTCGCGGCGCAGGCCCGCAGGGCCGGCCGCCAGATCGGAACGGCTCGCGCCATCGCTTGGACTTACTTGACCGTGCCCTTGGGCAGGACCTGCGCCACGGCGCTGCGCTGGATCTGCACTTCCACGCCGGAGGCGATCTCGATGTGCAGGAAGCCTTCGGACAGGCGCGTGACCCGGCCGACGATGCCGCCGGCAGTGGCCACCTCATCGCCCTTGGCGATGGCCTCGATCATGTTGCGATGCTCTTTCTGGCGCTTCATCTGGGGGCGGATCATGACGAAGTACAGGACCACGAACATCAGCACCAGCGGGAGCATGCCCGTCAGGGAGGACATGATGTCGCTGCCACCGGCGGCGGCGGCAGGGGCGGTCTGGGCGAAAGCGGAAGAGATAAACACGGCAACAGGCTCCATTCAAATGGATGGTCGTTTCAGACACCCGCCCACGGCGCGACGCGGCGCCAGCCGGGAGGGCAACAGGCGATTGTATGCGGCGCCCCCTGGCAAAGCCCATGCCAAAACCCGCGTCCGCGGGGGGTCTTGGCGTGGCAAGGCCGGCCCAAGGGCCGGCCTTCGATGGGGCATGAAAACACCGCCCAGCACAATAACCACTAGGGCATATTGCTATATTTTCAATAGCGCCCCATTTCCCCCTCACATGCTGGGGAAAGGGGCTTTCGCCCCCTCAGGCCGTCTGGCGCAGCGCCTCCTGCGGGTGGCGCCACTGGTTCATCAGCACCGCCCACTTGGCGCGGGCGGCCTTCAGGTGGCGCTCCTTCACGTGGCCGTAGCCCCGGATGTCCTCGGGAATGCGGGCGATGTCGGCGGCCAGCGGCAGGTTGTCGGCGGTCAGGCCGGCCAGCAGCTCGTCGATGCAGGCGCGGTACTCGGCGATCAGGGCGCGCTCGGTGCGGCGCTCCTCGGTGCGGCCGAACGGATCGAGCGCCGTGCCGCGCAGGCCCTTGAGCCTGGCGAGCACGCCGAAGGCCTTGCGCATCCACGGCCCGAACGGCTGCTTGAGCAGTTCGCCCTTGTCGTTCTTCTTCGCGGTCAGCGGGGGCGCCAGGTGGTGCACCAGCTTGTAGTCGCCTTCGAACATGCCCTCGATCTTGGCGGTGAACGCCGCGTCGGTGTGCAGGCGCGCGACCTCGTACTCGTCCTTGTACGCCATGAGCTTGAACAGGTAGCGGGCCACGGCCTCGGACAGGCGCGTGCCCTTGCCGCCCGTGCGCGCTTCGGCGGCCTGCACCTTCTCCACGAAGGCCTTGTACTCGGCCGCATAGGCCGCGTTCTGGTAGCCGGTGAGGAACTGCTCGCGCTTGGCCACCACTTCCGCCAGGCCCGGCTTCTTGACGAACTGGATCACCTGCGCGGCCTTGAACAGGGCCTGCACGGCGGCCAGGTCGTGCGCGCAGCGGCGGCCCCATTCGAAGGCGGCCTTGTTGTTGTCCACCTGCACGCCGTTCAGCTCCATGGCGCGCATGAGCGCGGCATGCGACAGCGGCACGCGGCCCTTTTGCCAGGTGTAGCCCAGCATCAGGGGGTTGGTGTAGATGCTGTCGCCCAGCATCTGCATGGCGACTTCCTCGGCATCGAAGCTGGCCAGCAGGTCCTCGCCCACGGCGGAGGCGATGGCCGTGTCGCAATCGGTGCCCGGAAACTGCCAGTCGGGGTTGTGCACGAACGACGCAGTGGGCGAGCCGTGGGTGTTGAGCGCCACGAAGGTGCGGCCCGGCTGCATCGCGGCCATGGTGGTCTTGTGCGAGGCGACGATGGAGTCGCAGCCGATGATGAGGTCGGCCTTGGCCGTGTCCACCTTGGTGGTGTAGATGGCGTCCGGCCGGTTGGCGATCTGGATGTGGCTCCAGGTCGCGCCGCCCTTTTGCGCCAGGCCCGCCGCGTCCTGCGTGATGACGCCCTTGCCTTCCAGGTGCGCCGCCATGCCCAGCAGCGAGCCGATGGTGATCACGCCCGTGCCGCCCACGCCGGCCACGACGATGCCCCAGGCGCTCTCGGCCACGGGCAGCACCGGCTCGGGAATGGGGGGCATCGCGGAGAGGTCGCCCTTCTTTTCCTTCTTGGGTTTTTTCAGCGTGCCGCCCTCGACGGTGACGAAGCTCGGGCAAAAGCCCTTCACGCACGAGTAGTCCTTGTTGCAGGTGCTCTGGTTGATGCGGCGCTTGCGGCCGAACTCGGTCTCCAGCGGCTCCACCGACAGGCAGTTCGATTGCACCGAGCAGTCGCCGCAGCCCTCGCACACCAGCTCGTTGATGACCACGGTCTTGTTGGGCGTGGCCAGGGTGCCGCGCTTCCTGCGGCGGCGCTTTTCGGTCGCGCAGGTCTGGTCGTAGATGATGGCCGTGCAGCCGGGGATCTCGCGGAACTCGCGCTGGATCCGGTCCAGCTCGTCGCGGTGGTGCACCGTCACGCCCTCGGCCAGCGCCACGCCGTCGTACTTGGCCGGCTCGTCGGTCACGATCACCAGCCGGGCGATGCCCTCGGCCTTCAGGCTGGCCATGATCTGCAGCACCGAGTGCCCCTCGGGCCGCTCGCCCACCTGCTGGCCGCCCGTCATGGCGACGGCGTCGTTGTAGAGCACCTTGTAGGTGATGTTGGTGCCCGCCGCGATGCTCTGGCGGATGGCCAGCAGCCCGCTGTGGAAGTAGGTGCCGTCGCCCAGGTTGGCGAACACGTGCTTTTCCGTGGTGAAGGGCTGCTGGCCCACCCAGGTCACGCCCTCGCCGCCCATCTGCGTGAAGGTGGACGTGTTGCGGTCGGGCATCCAGTTGACCATGTAGTGGCAGCCGATGCCGGCCACCGCGCGCGAGCCTTCGGGCACGCGGGTGCTGGTGTTGTGCGGGCAGCCGCTGCAGAACCACGGCGTGCGGTCGCCCGTGTCCACCTTGGATTCGGCCAGGCCGCGCTCGCGCGCATCGATCACCGACAGGCGCGCGTCCATGCGGGCCACGATGTCGGCCGGCACGCCCAGCTTTTTGAGGCGCTTGGCGATGGCGCGCGCGATGATGGCGGGCGTGAGGTCGGCCTTGGGGCGCAGCAGCCAGTTCTGGCTCGGGTTGGGCATGCTCCACTCGCCACCGGAGTTGTCGCCCTCCACCTCGTCGAACTTGCCCAGCACGTTGGGGCGCACGTCGGCGCGCCAGTTGTAGAGCTCTTCCTTGATCTGGTATTCGATGACCTGGCGCTTTTCCTCCACCACCAGGATCTCCTGCAGGCCTTGCGCGAAGTCGCGGGTGATGGTGGCCTCCAGCGGCCACACCACGTTCACCTTGTGCAGCCGGATGCCCAGATGGCGGCAGACGTCGTCCTCCAGCCCCAGGTCGATGAGCGCCTGGCGCGTGTCGTTGTACGCCTTGCCGCTCGCGATGATGCCGAAGCGGTCCTGCGGGCCCTGGATCACGTTGTAGTTCAGCTTGTTGGCGCGGATGTACGCCAGCGCCGCATACCACTTGTAGTCCATGAGGCGCGCCTCCTGCTCCAGCGGCGCGTCGGGCCAGCGGATGTGCAGGCCGCCGGGCGGCATGGCGAAATCCTCGGGCAGGACGATCTTCACCCGGTCCGGGTCCACCGAGATGCTGCTGGAGGACTCCACCACCTCCTGGATGGTCTTCATGCCCGACCACACGCCCGAGAAGCGGCTCATGGCGAAGGCGTGCAGGCCCATGTCCAGGATGTCCTGCACGCTGCTCGGGAAGAACACCGGCAGGCCGCAGGCCTTGAAGATGTGGTCGCTCTGGTGGGGCGCGGTGCTGCTCTTGCTGATGTGGTCGTCGCCCGCGATGGCGATCACGCCGCCGTGCCTGGAGGTGCCGGCCATGTTGGCGTGCTTGAACACGTCCGAGCACCGGTCCACGCCCGGGCCCTTGCCGTACCAGATGCCGAACACGCCGTCGTATTTCTTCGTCGTGGGGTACAGGTCGAGCTGCTGCGTGCCCCACACGGCGGTGGCGCCCAGCTCCTCGTTCACGCCGGGCTGGAACACGATGTGGTTCTTGGCCAGGTGCTTCTTGGCCGACCACAGCGCCTGGTCGTAGGTGCCCAGCGGGCTGCCGCGGTAGCCGCTGATGAAGCCCGCGGTGTTCAGGCCCGCGATCGCATCGCGCTGGCGCTGCAGCATGGGCAGGCGCACCAGGGCCTGCACGCCGCTCATGAAGGCACGGCCCTCCGGCAAGGCGTATTTGTCATCGAGCGTGACCGTTTCAATGGCGCGGCGGATGTGCTGCGGGCAGGGGGGCTTCATGACGCAGCGGGCTCCCTCGCCAGCACGCTCGATGCCCAATCCGCGGC
>NZ_BAAJYT010000096.1:0-13218 GCF_057541515.1 Acidovorax sp. KNOB132 | reverse complement strand
CGCGGTGCGCCGGGGCCCGCGCGGGCGGCCCGCGTGGAGGTGGCCCGTGTTTAGGGCTTGATGCGCATCTCGGCCGCCCGCGCGTGGGCCTGCAGGCCCTCGCCGTAGGCCAGCTCGGCGGCGATCTTGCCCAGCGTCTGCGCACCGGCCTCGCTCACCTCGATGAGGCTGCTGCGCTTTTGGAAGTCGTACACGCCCAGCGGCGACGAGAAGCGGGCCGTGCCGCTGGTGGGCAGCACGTGGTTGGGGCCGGCACAGTAGTCGCCCAGCGATTCGCTGGTGTAGGCCCCGAGAAAGATCGCCCCGGCGTGCCGCAGCAGCGGCTCCCAGCGGTGGGGCTCGCGGCTCGAGACCTCCAGGTGCTCGGGCGCGATGCGGTTGCTGATGGCGCAGGCCTCTTCCATGTCGCGGGTGAGGATCAGCGCGCCGCGGCCGGTGAGGCTCTTGGCGATGATCTCGGCACGGGGCATGGTGGGCAGCAGCCGGTCGATGGCGGCCTGCACCGCGTCGATGTAGGCGGCGTCGGGGCTCAGCAGGATGGACTGCGCGAGTTCATCGTGCTCTGCCTGGCTGAACAGGTCCATGGCCACCCAATCGGGCGGCGTGGAGCCGTCGGCCAGCACCAGGATTTCGCTCGGGCCGGCGATCATGTCGATGCCCACGGTGCCGAACACGCGCTTCTTGGCGCTCGCCACATAGGCATTGCCGGGCCCGGTGATCTTGTCCACCTTCGGAACCGTGGCCGTGCCATAGGCCAGTGCGGCCACGGCCTGCGCGCCCCCCAAGGTGAAGGCACGCGTCACGCCGGCCACGTGGGCGGCGGCCAGCACCAGCGGGTTGCGCGCGCCCTGCGGGGTGGGCACCACCATGATGATCTCGCCCACGCCCGCCACGTGCGCGGGAATGGCGTTCATCAGCACGCTCGAGGGGTACGCGGCCTTGCCGCCGGGCACGTAGATGCCCACGCGGTCGAGCGGCGTGACCTTCTGGCCCAGCAGTGTGCCGTCCTCGTCGCGGTAGCTCCAGCTTTCGCCGCTGGCCTTGCGCTGCGCCTCATGGTAGCGGCGCACGCGCGCAGCGGCAGCCTCCAGGGCCTCGCGCTGCGCGGCGGGAATGGCCTCGAAGGCGGCCTTCAGTTCGTCCTGCGACAGCTCCAGCCCGGCCATGGAATCGGCCTGCAGGCCGTCGAAGCGGCGGGTGTATTCCAGCACGGCCGCGTCGCCGCGGGCCTGCACGTCGGCCAGGATGTCGGCCACGCGCTGCTCGATGGCGGCATCGGTCTCGGCGGACCAATGCAGGCGGTCCCGGAACGCGGCCTCGAAATCGGCGCTATCGGTACGCAAACGAACAGGCGTGGCTTTCATGGCTTTTCTATCTCTATCGCGAAGGGGAAGAAGGGGCCGCCGGGCTCATTCGGTCTCTGCCGACACGTCGCCCGTCTTGCGGTTGTACTTGAGCGTGATCTTGTCGAGTTCGCAGAGGTTGAGACCCTCCCACTCGACTTCCGAGGCGTCGTCGGTGAACACGACCTTGATGTCCTGGATGCAGTGCTTGGTGTCGCCGAACTTGAACTTGCGCGAGGCGCCGTTCACCAGCTGGTTGCGGCCCAGGCGGTCGCTGCCCCACTTGTCCATCTTGGTGGGCGAAATATAGACCTCGTTGAGCGCATAGCCGGTGCGATTGACCAGCGTGAAGTCGGCATCGGCGGCAAACGAGGCGCCGCTCAGCGCCAGACAGCCCAGCACCAGGATTTTCTTGAACATGGAACACCTCAGATTTTTGAAACACAAGATGCATCGAGAAACAATTTTCTCGACACAGCCCGGATTCTGCCCCGTCCTGGCCGGCGTGGGATTCGATCTGAGGCACCCGCGCAACGTCAGCCGCCGGCGGGGATGACCGACGCGAACGCGTCGATGATGCGGCGCAGCGGCGCCTGCTTGAGCTTGAGCGCCGCCTGGTTCACTACCAGGTGCGAGCTGATGTCCATGATCCGCTCCACCTCCACCAGGTGGTTGGCCCGCAGCGTGTTGCCCGTGGACACCAGGTCGACGATGGCATCGGCCAGCCCCGTGAGCGGCGCCAGTTCCATGCTGCCGTAGAGCTTGATCATGTCCACGTGCACACCCTTGGCCGCGAAAAAAATCGCGCGCGATGGCGGTGTACTTGGTCGCCACCCGCAGGCGCGAGCCCTGCTGCACTGCGCGGACGTAGTCGAAGTCGTCCCGCACCGCAACGCTCACCCGGCACTTGGCGATCTGCAGATCCAGCGGCTGGTACAGCCCCTGGCCGCCGTGCTCGATGAGCGTGTCCTTGCCCGTCACGCCCAGGTCGGCGCCTCCGTACTGCACGTAGGTCGGCACATCAGAGGCGCGCACCAGCACCACGCGCACGTCGGGCTGGTTGGTGGTCAGGATGAGCTTGCGCGACTTCTCGGGGTCGTCCAGCACCGCAATGCCGGCGGCGGCCAGCATGGGCAGGGCTTCGTCGAAGATGCGGCCCTTGGACAGGGCAAGAGTGATCATGGTCATAGGGGTGAAGAAAAAAGGAACCCGGCCGCCACGCGCCAGGGAACCGGGCAGCAGCGAAGGCGGCTCATGCCGCCCTCTCGATGTCGGCCCCGAGGCCGCGCAGCTTGGCTTCCATGCAGTCGTAACCGCGGTCCAGGTGGTAGATGCGGTCCACCACGGTGGCGCCGTCCGCCACCAGCCCGGCGATGACGAGGCTGGCCGAGGCGCGCAGGTCGGTGGCCATCACCGTGGCGCCGGACAGGCGCGCGGCCGTGCTGCCCAGGCCCTCGATCACCGCGACCTTGCCATCGGTCTGGATCCTGGCACCCAGGCGCGCGAGCTCGTCCACGTGCATGAAGCGGTTCTCGAAGATGGTCTCGGTGACCGTGGAGGTGCCTTGCGCCACCACGTTCAACGCCATGAACTGCGCCTGCATGTCGGTGGGAAAGCCGGGGTACTCGGTGGTGCGAAAGCCCTGCGCGCGCAATTGCGCGGCGCCCGGGCTCTTGACGCGGATGCCCTCCGGCTCGGCCTGCACCTGCACGCCGGCCTCGCGCAGCTTCTCGATCACGGCGTCCAGGTGGTCGGCGCGGCCGTGGCGCAGCAGGGCCTCGCCGCCCGTGGCCGCCACGGCGCACAGGAAGGTGCCGGCCTCGATGCGGTCGGCCACCACGCGGTGCGTGGCGCCGTGCAGGCGCTCCACGCCCTGGATGCGGATGCGGCTGGTGCCGTGGCCTTCGATCCGGGCGCCCATGGCGATCAGCATCTCGGCCAGGTCGGAAATCTCGGGCTCCTGCGCGGCGTTCTCCAGCACCGTCTCGCCCTCGGCCAGCGTGGCGGCCATGAGGAAGTTCTCGGTGCCCGTCACGGTGACCATGTCGGTGGTGATGCGCGCGCCCTTCAGGCGCGTGGCGCCCGCCGGCAGCCTGGCGATCATGTAGCCGTGCTCCACCAGGATCTCCGCGCCCATGGCGGTCAGGCCCTTGATGTGCTGGTCCACCGGGCGCGAGCCGATGGCGCAGCCGCCCGGCAGCGACACGGTCGCCTCGCCGAAGCGCGCCAGCAGCGGCCCCAGGGCCAGCACCGAGGCGCGCATGGTCTTGACCAGCTCGTAGGGCGCCTCGGGCGTGGAGAGCGCGCCCGCATCGATGCGCACCGTGCCGTCCGGCGAGCGCTCGGCCGCCACGCCCATGTTGCGGATGAGCTTGAGCATGGTCGCCACGTCCTGCAGCTGGGGCACGTTCAGCAGCGTGACGGGGTCGGCCGTGAGCAGCGCCGCGCACAGCTCGGGCAGGGCGGCGTTCTTGGCGCCGGAAACCAGCACCTCGCCATGCAGCGCGCGGCCGCCGCGAATCAGGAGTTTGTCCATGGCATCAAGCCCGGTGTTTCAGTCAAAAGTGCCGCCAGCGCAATCAGCACTAGGGCATATAGCTATCAAAAAGTGAGCAACCAACCGCAGGCCGTCAGGCGCCCTGCGCGGCCCACTCGGCGGGCGTGAAGGTCTTCATGGACAGCGCATGCACCTCGTCGGTCTGCATGCGGGTGCCCAGCGTGGCATAGACGCGCTGGTGGCGCTGGATGGCACGCTTGCCCTCGAACTCGGCCGAGACGATGGTGGCGTACCAGTGCCGTCCGTCGCCTTCCAGCGCGAGGTGCTCGCAAGGCAGGCCGGCGGCGATGAGGTCTTTGAGTTGGTCGGCGGTCATGGATAGGCTCGGGGGTCGTGGGTGCGTCGTCGCGTCGTCAATTGCGAATCTTGTAGCCGGTGCGCAGCAGGTGCACCGCCAGCGCGCTGACCAGCAGCCAGGCGATGCCCACGATGCCCAGGCTCAGCCACGGCGACGTGTCGCTCTGGCCGAAGAAGCCGTAGCGAAAGCCGTCGATCATGTAGAAGAACGGGTTCAGGTGGCTCACCGTCTGCCAGAACGGCGGCAGCGACTGGATGGAATAGAACACGCCGGACAGGAACGTCATGGGCACGATCACGAAGTTCTGGAACGCCGCCATCTGGTCGAACTTGTCGGCCCACAGCCCGGCGATCAGCCCCAGCGTGGACAGCAGCGCCGCGCCCAGGAGCGCGAAGGCCAGGATCCACAGCGGCGCGGCGAAATCGGGCCGCGCGAACGCGAGCGTCACCACGAACACGCCCAGCCCCACGACCAGCCCGCGCACGATGGACGAGCCCACGTAGGCCACGAACCACGCCCAGTGCGACAGCGGCGTGAGCAGCACGAACACCAGGCTGCCCATGATCTTGCTCTGCACCAGGCTGGAGGAGCTGTTGGCGAAGGCGTTCTGCAGGATGCTCATCATCACCAGGCCGGGAATCAGGAAGGCGGTGTAGCTGATGCGGTCGTACACCTTCACGTGGTCTTCCAGCACGTGGCCGAAGATCAGCAGGTACAGCACGGCCGTGAGCACGGGCGCGGCCACGGTCTGGAAGCTCACCTTCCAGAACCGCAGCACCTCTTTGTAGAACAGGGTCTGCCAGCCGGTCATAGGCGCACCCCGCCTTCGGCCGTGGCCTCGGGTCCTTCGGGCGGCGCGGGCTCGCGCGCCGGGTCGGGGTAGCTGCTTTGCGCCATCACGTTGAGGAACACGTCCTCCAGATCGGCCTTGCGGATCTCCACGTCATGCACGGCCACGCCCGCGGCGCGCAGCACGGCCAGGTGGCGCTCGATGTCCTGCGCGTCCTGCGCGGGCAGCTGCACCACGCGGCCGGTCACCCGGGCGATGGCCGCCAGGGCGGGCGGCAGCACGTCATCGGTCTTGAAGCGCATCACGTTCGTCGAGGCCCCGTGCAGCAGGTCGGAGGTGGTGGACAGCGCCACCATGCGCCCGCGCTTGAGCATGGCGATGCGGTTGCACAGCGCCTCGGCCTCTTCCAGGTAATGGGTGGTGAGCAGCACCGTGTGGCCTTCCTTGTTCAGGCGGGCGACGAAGTGCCACAGCGTCTGGCGCAACTCGACGTCCACGCCCGCCGTGGGCTCGTCGAGCACGATGATGGGCGGCTTGTGCACCAGCGCCTGGGCCACCAGCACGCGGCGCTTCATGCCGCCCGAGAGCTGGCGCATGTTGGAGCCAGCCTTGTCGGCCAGGCCCAGGTTTTCCAGCAGCTCGTCGATCCAGGCCTCGTTGTTCTTCACGCCGAAGTAGCCGGACTGGATGCGCAGCGCCTCGCGCACGTTGAAGAACGGGTCGAACACCAGTTCCTGCGGCACCACGCCCAGCTTGCGGCGGGCGGCGGCGAAATCGGCCTGCACATCGCTGCCCTGCACGCGCACGTGGCCGCTGGTGGCACGGGCGAGGCCGGCAAGGATGCTGATGAGGGTGGTCTTGCCCGCGCCGTTCGGCCCGAGCAGGCCGAAGAACTCGCCCTCCTCGATGTCCAGGCTGACGTTGTCGAGCGCCTGGAAAGGGCCTTTGGGCGTGGAATAGGTTTTGGAGACGGACTGGAAGGAGACTGCGGGCATGGGAGCCGGTGATTTTACGGCGTGCCGGCAACCGGTGCCCGCGCAAGGCGATGGGAAAGCAAAAGAGCGATGGCCGGCGACTCGCGCCCGCACGGGGCAGCGTGCGAACCAGGCGGTGCGGCAGCCAGGCAACGGACGGGCCGGCGCCCGTGCAGGCGCCGCACCCGAAGGGCTCAGGCGGCCGGCAGCAGCTCGCCCACGCCGTACAGGCCGGCGAGCTTTTGCAGCCCGTCCGGCAGCGACTTCACCTCGAACCGCTTGCCGTCCAGCAGCGCGGCGCGGCGGCAGCCCAGCAGCACCGCCAGCGCCGACGAGTCGAACGTGGTCAGCGCGCTGGCATCCACCACCAGCAGCTCGTCGCGGTGGGCCTTGAGCCCCTGCAGCAGCATGCGCAAGCTCGCATTGGCCTGCGCATGGGTCAGTTCCGAAGGAAGCACCAGCATCGCGATCGGCTCCGGCGAACGGTCAGCCGCCCTTGGCCGCGTTGGCCTTGTTGCGGGCCACCAGCGACTCGATCAGGCCGTCCACGCCCTTGGCGTTGATCTCCTGCGCGAACTGGCCGCGGTAGGTTTCCACCAGCCACACGCCGAGCACATTCAGGTTGTAGATCTTCCAGCCGGCGCCGTCGCCGGGCGTCTTCTCCAGGCGGTAGTCGAGCTGGATCGGGTCGCCGCGGCCCTGGATCTCGGTGCGCACCAGCACGTCCTTGTCGTCGGCGGCCATGCGCAGGGGCTTGACGGTGATGGTCTGGTCGTTCACCTGGCTCAATGCGCCGGAATAGGTGCGCACCAGCAGCGTCTTGAACTCGTCCTGCAGCCGCTTTTGCTGCTCGGGCGTGGCCTGGCGCCAGCCCGGGCCCACGGCGGCGGCGGTCATGCGGCGGAAATTGACGTGCGGCAGGATGGTCTTGTCGACCAGCGCCATGATCTTGTTCACGTCGCCGGCCTTGATGCTCTTGTCGTTGCGCACGGTTTCCAGCACGTCGGCCGACAGGCGCTTGACCAGCGCATCGGGCGCTTCTTCGGCGGCCAGTGCGGACAGCGGAGCGCCGAGCCAGAGCACGGCGGCGGTGCAGAGGGCGGCATGGCCCAGGGTGCGTCGATTCATCATCAGTGTCGTTCCTTCCTCGGGCACGCCCAGATGGCGTCCCTTCGATTCGTTCATTTTCGGGTCGGGCCGGCGCCAGGATGCGTCGGTCCGGTGCACGGATGCAAGCAACTGCAACCGCGCCGCGCCAAGGCCGAGGCCGAGGCCCTTCAGCGCGCCGGCTCTTCGGGCAGCTTGCCGCCGCCGTCGTCGTATTCTTGCTCGCCGCTGTTGGCCGGCGCGCCGCCTTCCTGGCTGCGAACCTGTAGGAACACATCGCGCGTGAAGCTGTACTTGTCGAGCGCCGCGGTGTCCAGCACCGAGCTGGCGCGCAGCAGGTTGGAGCGGATGTTCACCACGCGCAGGGCATACAGCGAATTGCGCGCCGACACCGGGTCCACGTACGAGACGAGATCGCCCTTGGCATCGACCGGCAGCGCCAGCGTGTCGCGCACGGTGGACGGGCCCAGCAGCGGCAGCACGAGGTACGGGCCGGTGGGGATGCCCCAGTGGCCGAGCGTGAGGCCGAAGTCCTGCTTGGCGCGGTCCACGCCCATTTCGCTGGCCACGTCGAACACGCCCCCTAAGCCGAACACCGTGTTCACGTTGAAGCGCACCAGGCTGTTGAGCGCGCCCTCGCCGCGCAGCTGCAGCAGGTTGTTCACGAACGACCAGGCATCGCCCAGGTTGGAGAAGAAGTTGCTCACGCCGGTGCGCACGGGCGCGGGCGTGATGTCGCGGTAGGCCGTGGCGACCGGCCGCAGGATGATCGAATCGACGTTGTCGTTGAAGTTCGTCATGCTGCGGTTGTAGGGCTCCAGCGGGTCACGCGGGTTGGCCCCGGGGCCGCTGGCGCAGCCCGTCAGGAAGAGCGCGCCCAATGCCAGTGCGCTGCCGTGGGCCAGGGCCCGTTTCATGGTCGTTGTTGTCGTCATTTTTTGCCACCTGTGCTGGAGGAAGGCGCGCTGCTGCTGTTGCCGCCGCCCTCTGCCTTGCCATAGAGAAATTGTCCGATCAGGTTTTCCAGCACCACGGCCGACTGGGTGGAGGAGATCTTGTCGCCTTCCGCCAGGTTGGCTTCGTCGGCACCGGCCTGGATGCCGATGTACTGGTCGCCCAGCAGGCCGCTCGTGAGGATCTTGAGCGAGCTGTCCTTGGGGAACGCATAGCGTTTTTGCAGCTCCAGCGTCACCTTGGCCTGGAAGCTCTTGTCGTCGAAGGTGATGGACTGCACGCGGCCGACCACCACGCCGGCGCTGCGCACCGCCGCCTGGGGCTTCAAGCCGCCGATGTTGTCGAACAGCGCGGTGACCTGGTAGCCGGTCTGGAAGTTCAACTTGAGCAGGTTGGCGGACTGCAAGGCCAGAAAGACCAGCGCCGCGCCGCCCAGCAGGACGAACAGGCCGACCCAGATATCGTTCTTGGAATGCTGCATGTGTGTGTTTCCTAGGGGTTGCGGGCGTGCGGCCCCGTCAAATACTGAACATCAGGGCGGTGAGGACGAAGTCCAGCCCCAGCACGGCGAGCGACGCCATCACCACCGTGCGCGTGGTGGCCCGCGACACGCCTTCGGGCGTGGGCTTGGCCAGGTAGCCCTGCAGCAGCGCGATGAACGTGACGGTGACGCCGAACACGAGGCTCTTGAGCACCCCGTTGCCCACGTCCTTCCACACGTCCACGCCGCCCTGCATCTGGCCCCAGAAGGCGCCGCCGTCCACGCCGATCATGAGCACGCCCACGATCCAGCCGCCGATCACGCCCACCGCGCTGAACACCGCGGCCAGCAGCGGCATGGTGAACACGCCGGCCCAGAAACGCGGCGCGAGGATGCGGCGCACCGGATCGACGGCCATCATCTCCATGGCCGAGAGCTGCTCGCCCGCGCGCATGAGGCCGATCTCGGCCGTGAGCGAGGTGCCCGCGCGGCCAGCGAACAGCAGCGCCGTGACCACCGGGCCCAGCTCGCGCACCAGCGACAGCGCCACCAGAAGGCCCAGCGATTCGGCCGAGCCGTAGCGCTGCAGCGTGTAGTAGCCCTGCAGGCCGAGCACGAAGCCCACGAACAGGCCCGACACGGCGATGATGGACAGCGAATAGTTGCCCAGGAAATGGATCTGGTCGCGCACCAGCCCCGGGCGCTGCAGCGTGGGGCCGATCAGGGCCACCAGCCGGCCGAACAGGCGCGCCGCGCGGCCCATGCCGGCCAGGTGGCTGCGCACCGCGAAGCCCACATCGGAAGGACGCCACCAGCTCATCGCGCACCTCCGGGGGTCGGGCCGAAATCCTGCGCCACGTCGGGGCCGGGGTAATGGAACGGCACGGGGCCGGTGGGCAGCGCGTGCACGAACTGGTGCACCAGCGGGTCGCGGCTGGCGCGCACCTCGTCGGGTGTGCCCTGCGCGGCCACGGTGCCGGGGCCGAGCACGATCACGTGGTCGGCCACGCGGAAGGTCTCTTCCACGTCGTGCGAGACGATGAGGGTGGTCAGGCCCATGGCGTCGTTGAGCTGCCGGATGAGCTGGGCCGCCGTGCCCAGGGAAATGGGGTCGAGCCCGGCGAAGGGCTCGTCGTACATGATGAGTTCGGGGTCCAGCGCGATCGCCCGGGCCAGCGCCACGCGCCGGGCCATGCCGCCCGAGACCTGGCTGGGCATGAGGTCGCGCGCGCCGCGCAGGCCCACGGCGTTGAGCTTCATCAGCACGATGTCGCGGATCAGTTCCTCGGGCAGGTCGGTGTGCTCGCGCAGCGGAAAGGCCACGTTCTCGAACACGCTCATGTCGGTGAACAGCGCGCCGAACTGGAACAGCATGCCCATGCGGCGCCGCGCGGCGTAGAGCGTGGCGGCATCCATGCGGCCCACGTCCTGGCCGCCGACCAGCACCTCGCCCTGCTGCGCCCGCTGCTGCCCGCCGATGAGGCGCAGCACCGTGGTCTTGCCGCCGCCGGAGGCGCCCATGAGCGCCGTGACCTTGCCGCGCGGCACGGACAGCGAAACGTCGCGCAGGATGTCACGCTCGCCGTACGAGAACGTCACGTTGCGCAGTTCGACCAGAAGTGGGTGCTCAGGCATTCAGAGGGATGAAGAAGGGGACCAACCGGTGATTGTCGCGGGTCAGGGCAAACCCCGGGCATGCGATGGTAACGCAAACATACATGCATGGATGTTTGCAAAAATCCAAGGGGCAAGAATGCTCATTTTTCGATAGCGACATACCCTAGTGATGATTGCCCTGGAAGCCGATTTGGCTTGGATTTTTACCGGCCACCCAACGCCGGTCAAAGCATGCTGCGAAGAAATGCCTGGGTGCGCGCATGTTGCGGATTTGCGAAAAACGCCGCCGCCGGGGCCGATTCGATCAGCTCGCCCCGGTCCATGAACACCACGCGGTGGGCCACCTCGCGCGCAAAGCCCATCTCGTGGGTGACCACCAGCATGGTCATGCGGTCGCTGGCCAGCTCGCGCATGGTGCGCAGCACTTCGCCGGTCAGCTCGGGGTCGAGGGCGGAAGTGGGCTCGTCGAACAGCAGGATGTCGGGTTCCATGGCCAGTGCGCGGGCGATGGCCACGCGCTGCTTTTGCCCGCCCGACAGCCGGCCGGGAAAGTGGTCGCGCTTGTCCGACAGGCCCACCTTGGCCAGCAGCGCCTCGGCGCGGGCCACCGCGGCCTCGCGCGGCATGCCGCGCACCACCATGGGCGCCTCGATCAGGTTCTGCAGCACGGTCAGGTGCGGGAACAGATTGAACGACTGGAACACCATGCCCATCTTGCGGCAGATGCCGCGCACGCGGGCCTCGGGCACGTAGGTGCAGCGGCCCGCCGCGTCGGTGGTCGCCAGCGCCTCGCCCTCGATGGCGATGTGGCCGCTGTCGATGGTCTCCAGGTGGTTCAGGCAGCGCAGGAAGGTGCTCTTGCCCGAGCCCGAGGGCCCGATCACCGCCACCACCTCGCCGCGCCCGAGCGTGAGCGACACATCGCGCAGCACCGGCGTGCCGCCGAAGGCCTTGTGCAGGCCGCGCGCTTCGATCATGGGCACCGCGCCCGCCGCGTCAAGCGTCGTGTCTGGCATAGCGTTTCTCCAGGCGCTGGAAGCCCCAGGTGAGCACCAGGGTCATGGTCAGATAAAAAGCCGCCGCCACGATGAACGGCGTGGTGGTGAAGTCGCGCTGCACGATGCCGCGCGCGGCGCGCAGCAGGTCGTTCAGGGCCAGCACGTAGATGAGGGAGGTGTCCTTGACCAGGGTGATGGTCTCGTTGCTCATGGGCGGCAGGATGCGGCGCACCATCTGCGGCAGCACGATGCGGCGCATGGTCTGGCCGTAGGTCATGCCCAGCACGCGGGCGGCCTCGTACTGGCCCCGGTCCACCGACTGGATGCCGGAGCGGAAGATCTCCGCGAAATACGCCGCGTAGTTGAGCGCGAAGGCCACCACGGCGGCGGGAAAGTCCGGCAGCCGCACGCCGATGACCGGCACGAACGGCAGCGCGAAATAGATGAACAGCATCTGCAGCATGAGCGGCGTGCCGCGCATGAGCCAGATGTAGCCGTTGACCAGTGCCGACAGCGGCGCCAGGCGCGACACGCGCGCCAGCGCCAGTGCGAGCCCGAGCGGCACGGCCAGCACGAGCGTGATGGCGAAGAGCTTCAGCGTGACCGCGGCGCCCTGCGCCATCGGCCCCAGAAGGGAGAGAACGTAATCCATCTACGAGCTACGAGAGTCCATGGCTAAACGACTGCGGCCGGCAAGGCCTGCAACCTGGGCAACTGGCGCGGCCCGATACCAGCGGCAGCCGCGCAAGGGCCGCCCCGCCGCGCCGGCTGCGTCCCCCTTCCCGCATCACGCAGTGAGGCGAGAGAAGGGGGAAGGCGCGCAGCGCCTCAGGGGGTTGTTCTTTATTTGACGATGTTCTTGCCGAACCACTGCGTGGCGATCTTTCCGGCCGTGCCGTCCTGCTTCATGTCGGCCAGGGCCTTGTCCAGGCGGCCCTGCAGCGCGGTGTCGTCCTTGCGCACGCCCACGCCGTAGTCTTCGGTCCCGAAGTGCTCGTCCAGCACGGCGTAGGCGCCGGGCTTCTTGGCCACGTAGTAGCGGCCCACCACTTCATCGACCACCACGGCTTCCAGGCGGCCGGTGGACAGGTCCATCAGCGCCGTCACGTTGTCGCCGAAGGTCTTGAACTCCTTGAACGACTTGAACACGGCGTCTTCCTTCTTGACCGCATCGACCGCGCTGCTGCCCTCCTGCGCGCCCACCACCTTGCCAGCCAGATCAGCCTTGGCCTTGATGGGGGACTGGGCCGACACCACGACGATCTGGTGGTTCTCCATGTACGGCGCGGTGAAGGCGATGTTCTGCTTGCGCTCGGGCGTGATGGTCAGCCCGTTCCACAGCGCATCCACGCGCTGGCCGGACAGCTCGGCCTCCTTGGCGCTCCAGTCGATCGGCTTGAACTCGACCGCCACGCCCATGCGCTTGGCGGCTTCCCGCGCCATGTCGATGTCAAAGCCCACCAGTTCGTTCTTCTCGTCGCGAAAGCCCATGGGCGGGAAGTTGTCGTCCAGGCCCACCACGATCTTGGTGGCGGCGGCTGGTGCGGGGGTGGCGGCCGCAGCGGGCTGCGCGCTGTCGTTCTTGCCGCAACCGGCCAGCAGGGCGCCCAGGGACATCAATAAAACGGCTGCAATCTTTTTCATGGCGTATCGGGTGTTCCAGAGAGACGAAAAGCAATGCGCGCGGCGGCCCGGGACAGCGGGCGGCCACGCGCGAAGGGGGAGGGACCAGGCCGGTATTGTCTCCGACCGCGCGAAACGCGCCCCAAGGCGGTGCAGCGCGCGCCAGAAGATGAGAACCAAAATGGCCTGCAGCGCAATCATCACTATGGCATATTGCTATCATTTAAATAGCAAACCAAAACCCGAAGGGTGCACCAGAAGGCATCCCGGCCCGGGCAACGGGCCCGTGGTCGGGCCACCGCCCACGGATGAGATAATGCGATGCATTCTCATTGACCGCCCACCGGGCGTTTACCCATCGGATTCCCGCCCGTGGCTCCCGTGTCCGCCGCCCACCACGCCGCCGCGCCCACCCCCGGGCCGGCCGAAGAGATCGGCCGCCTGTACGGCGCGCACCACCGCTGGCTGCTGGGCTT
>NZ_BAAJYT010000095.1:0-13319 GCF_057541515.1 Acidovorax sp. KNOB132 | reverse complement strand
CCAGGCCCTGGACGCGCTGCGCCGCCAGGGCTGGGCACCGGACTACCTCACCGTGCGGCGCCGCCACGACCTGCAGCCGCCCGAAGCCGGCGGCCCGGCGGGTGCGGGCACGCTGGTGGCCCTGGGCGCGGCGCGGCTGGGCAACACGCGGCTGATCGACAACCTGGAATTCTGAAGGGCGCACCGCACCGGGCGGTGTATCGCCGCGAAGGCGAGCGGCCGGCCTCTCCTGCACCGCCGGTAGGCTCGGGACTACGCGCGCAGGTCACCACGCCGCACAGGGGCGCCCAGGGGTGGCCTTTAAGGTTGATCCATCGACCAACCACTCTTCAGGAGAACTTCCATGCCTGTCATCCTCTGGCTTCTCGGCGTCCCACTTTCCCTCGTGCTGCTGCTCATGCTCTTCGGCGTGCTCTGAGCATCAACCCCTGCAACGGGCAAGGAAGCCCGGTGGCAGAGCTTTCAAAGGCCCTTCAAGGCCGCGAGAGTTCCGCCACCGGGCTTCTGCCCATGAGCAGTGCCACCGCGTCGCGCGGCGTTCTCTGCCCGTCCAGCAAGGCCACCACCGCCTCGGTGATCGGCATGTCCACCTGCAGATGGCGCGCACGCGCCAGCACCGTCCGGGCGCTGTAGACGCCTTCGGCCACATGGCCGAGCGAATCCACCGCCTGGGCCAGCGTCAGCCCCTGCGCCAGGGCCTGGCCCACGCGCCGGTTGCGCGACAGATCGCCCGTCGCGGTCAGAACCAGGTCGCCCAGTCCGGACAAGCCCATGAAGGTATCGGGCCGCGCACCCAGCGCCAGCCCCAGCCGCGTCATCTCGGCCAGGCCGCGCGTGATGAGGGCCGCCCGGGCGTTGAGTCCCAGGTCGAGCCCGTCGCACAGTCCCGTCGCGATGGCCAGCACGTTCTTCACCGCACCGCCCACCTCGACGCCGACGATGTCGTCGTTGGCGTACACCCGCAGTGTGGGGCCATGGAACGCGTCCACCAGCAGATCGCGCACGGCGGCGTGCGGGCTGGCCGCCACCAGCGCCGTCGGCTGGCCGCGGGCCGCCTCCTGCGCAAAGCTGGGGCCGCTCAACACTCCGCTGCGCAAGCCGGGAGCAACCTGAGCGCACACCTCGTGCCCCATGAGGCCCACGGCGCTGCCGCCCGATGGGGCGGCGGCTTCGAACCCTTTACACAGCCAGGCCACCGGCACGTCCACGGCGCTCAGCACCTGGAGCATGCCGCGCAGCGCGGACATGGGCGTCGCGACCACGACCAGATCGGCGCTGGAGGCCAGCGACAACGGGTCGCCCGCGCTCAGCGCCAGGGAAGAAGGGAGTTCGATGTCCGGCAGATACCGGGCGTTCTGCCGTGCGGCCTGCATGCCGGCCACCTGCCGCGCGTCGCGCGCCCAGAGGGTCACGGCATGCACCGATGGGTGCGCTGCCGCGCTGACGGCCATGGCCGTGCCCCAGGCCCCGGCCCCCAAGACGACGATGTTCATTCGTTCGTGTGCCCGAGGTTCACGCGGAAGGCGCAACGGCCTCCCGGCGCTGCACGCTGCTTACTGCGTGATGATGGGCGACGGCGCCGCGGAGGCCACCTGGGCCTGCTGCTGCTCGTACATGGCCTGGAAGTTGATTTCGGCCAGGTGCACGGGCGGGAAGCCGGCGCGCGTGATGGTGTCGGCCACGTTGCCGCGCAGGTAGGGGTACACGATCTGCGGGCAGGCGATGCCCATGATCGGGCCCATCTGGTCTTCGGGGATGTTGCGGATCTCGAAGATGCCGGCTTGCTTGGCCTCGACCAGGAACACGGTCTTGTCCTTGATCTTGGTCTGCACGGTGGCGGTCACGGCCACTTCGAAAATGCCATCGGCCACCGGCGTGGCTTCCACGCCCAGCTGGATGTCCACGCTGGGCTGTTCCTGCTCCAACAGGATCGCGGGCGAGTTGGGCTGCTCCAGGGACAAGTCCTTCAGGTACACGCGCTGGATCTGGAACACGGGATTTTCTTCGGTAGCCATGGTGTCGGTCTTTCAGTCAGAACACTATTCGACAAAACAAAGCCCGCTGGGGAAAACGCTCCCCGCAGCGGGCACTTGGGGCTGCATTATGCAGCGCCGCAGAATCGGAAAAGCGGCAGTTCAGGCATCGGCCTGGGCACCGCCGAGCAGCGGCATCAGGCCGCCCCGGCCGTCGAGCGCGACCAGATCGTCGTGCCCGCCGACGTGCGTATCGCCGATGAAGATCTGGGGCACGGTGCGGCGCCCGGTGATTTCCATCATGTGGCTGCGGGCCACGGGGTCGAGGTCCACGCGGACTTCCTCGATCTCCTCCACGCCCTTGGACTTGAGGATCTGCTTGGCCCGAATGCAATAGGGGCAGACGGCGGTGGTGTACATCTTCACGGCTTGCATGGGAGGGCCTTCCTGCTCAAAAAATGGCTACACAACACACATTGCGGCCAACTCAGGCCTTTTCAACCGGCATGCTGGCGTCTTTCCACGCCTTCAGCCCGCCCG
This sequence comes from Acidovorax sp. KNOB132, assembly GCF_057541515.1. Lineage (NCBI taxonomy): Bacteria > Pseudomonadati > Pseudomonadota > Betaproteobacteria > Burkholderiales > Comamonadaceae > Acidovorax > Acidovorax sp. KNOB132. The sequence goes on along the minus strand of NZ_BAAJYT010000095.1, from coordinate 10,806 downwards.
CCAGCGCCTGGGCATTGTCGTAGCCCAGCTTTTTGGCGATGCCCACGGCGCGCTGGGCCCGCGGGCCCTTGGCGCAAACCAGCACGATCGGCAGGGCCTTGTTCTTGACCACCTGGGGCAGCCGCTCTTCCAGCTGGTTCAGGGGAATGTTCTTGGCGCCCCCTACGTGGCCCGCGGCGAATTCGTCGGGCTCGCACACGTCGATCACCACGCCCTTCTCGCGGTTGATGAGCTGCACGGCGCGTGCCGCCGTCAGCGAGCCGCCGGTGGCATCCTTGAGCAGCGGCACCAAAAGCATGCCGCCGGAGGCCAGCGCGATAAAGAACAAATACCAGTTGTCGATGATGAATTTCACGTCAGTCCTAGGGTTGGCAAACCGCTCAATTTTAGAATGCTGGATTTTGACCCGCCTGCTCTAGGGAAACCATGCACCAACTCGTCCTGATCCGCCACGGAGAATCCACCTGGAACCTCGAGAACCGCTTCACCGGTTGGACCGACGTCGATCTGACGCCCACGGGCGTGGAACAGGCCAAGAGCGCAGGCCGCCTGCTGAAGGCGGAGGGCTACGAATTCGACCTGGCCTATACCAGCATGCTCAAGCGCGCCACGCGCACGCTGTGGCACACGCTCGACGAGATGGACCGCACCTGGCTGCCGGTGCACCACAGCTGGCGCCTGAACGAGCGCCACTACGGCGCCCTGCAGGGCCTGAACAAGGCCGACATGGCCAAGCAATACGGCGATGCGCAGGTGCTGGTGTGGCGCCGCAGCTACGACACGCCGCCGCCTGCGCTGGAAGCCGCCGACCCTCGCAGCGAGCGGGGCGACCTGCGCTACGCCAGCCTGGCCCCCGAGCAGATCCCGCTGACGGAGTGCCTGAAGGACACCGTAGAGCGCGTGCTGCCGTTCTGGAACGAATCCATGGCGCCCGCCATCCGCGCCGGCAAGCGCATCGTGGTCGCGGCGCACGGCAACTCGATCCGCGCGTTGATCAAGTACCTGGACGGCATCTCGGACGACGACATCGTCGGCGTGAACATTCCGAACGGCATCCCCCTGGTCTATGAACTCGATGCGGACCTGAAACCCCTGCGCCACTACTACCTGGGCGACGCCGAAGCCGCCGCCAAGGCCGCGGCCGCAGTGGCATCGCAGGGCAAGGCGTAAAGTCCGTGTAAAGGCGGCCCGCACAGCGCAAAAGTCGCTTCCAGCGCGGAACTGCACTGGTGGCAATCTTTCCAAGGTGTATATTGAAGCGGCAAAGGTGTTTTTAATGGGCCACAAACTGAAAATCGCAGGTTGGGTGTCGATCGGCGTCGTTGCCGGGGCACTGACCACCGTCTCCCTGCAGACGGTGGCGCGCGGCGCGATGACGCCGCTGCCGCTCGAGGAAATCCAGCAGCTGTCCGCCGTGTTCGGTCTGGTGAAGACCGATTACGTCGAGCCGGTCGATGACAAGAAGCTCATCACCGACGCGATCTCGGGCATGGTGTCCAGCCTCGATCCGCACTCCCAGTATTTCGACAAGAAGTCCTTCAAGGAATTCCGCGAAGGCACTTCCGGCCGCTTCGTGGGCGTCGGGATCGAAATCACGCAGGAAGACGGGCTCATCAAGGTCGTCTCGCCCATCGAAGGCTCGCCGGCCTTCCGTGCCGGGCTCAAGACGAACGACCTGATCACCAAGATCGACGACACCGCCGTCAAGGGCCTGGCCCTCAACGATGCGGTCAAGAGAATGCGCGGCGAGCCGAGCACCCAGGTCACGCTGACGATCTTTCGCAAGGATGAGAGCCGCACGTTCCCGGTGACGATCACGCGCGAAGAGATCAAGACGCAGTCCGTGAAGGGCAAGGTGATCGAGCCCGGTTATGGCTGGATCCGCCTGTCGCAGTTCCAGGAACGCACGGTGGACGACTTCGTTCGCAAGATCGAAGAGGTCTATCGCCAGGAGCCGAACCTCAAGGGCCTGGTGCTCGACCTGCGCAACGACCCGGGCGGCCTGCTGGACGCAGCCGTGGCCATCTCCGCCGCCTTCCTGCCCGAGAACGTCACCGTGGTGACCACCGACGGACAACTGGCGGAAAGCAAGGCCACGTTCAAGGCGGCACCGGAGTTCTACCAGCGCCGCGGCAATGGCGATCCGCTCAAGCGATTGCCCGCCGCGCTCAAGAGCGTGCCCCTGGTGGTGCTGGTCAATGAAGGCTCGGCCTCTGCCAGTGAAATCGTGGCCGGCGCCTTGCAGGACCACAAGCGCGCCACCATCATGGGCAGCCAGACGTTCGGCAAGGGGTCGGTGCAGACGGTGCGTCCTCTGGGTCCGGACACCGGCATCAAGCTGACCACCGCGCGCTACTACACCCCCAGCGGCAAGTCCATCCAGGCCAAGGGCATCGTGCCTGACGTGATGGTGGATGAAAGCGCCGAAGGCGATGTGTATGCATCGCTGCGCATGCGTGAGGCCGATCTCGAAAAGCACCTGACCAGCGGCCAGGGCGAAGAGAAGAAGGACGAAGCACGCGAGAAGGCCCGCGAGGAAGCGCGCAAGCGCCTTGAAGAAGAAGCCAAGAAACCCATCGCCGACCGCAAGATGCCGGAGTTCGGTTCGGACAAGGACTTTCAGCTGGCGCAGGCCCTCAACCAGTTGAAGGGCCAGACCGTGCTCGTCAGCAAGACGCAGACTGAACGCAAGGAAGAGAAGAAGGAAAACTAAATCCCTTCTGGATTCACCGACGGCCGGGCGCCTTTCAGGCGCCCGGCCTTTTTCATGGCCTCGCTATCGCACCCGTTTCCAGCCCCCATGACAGACGATCAGCTACTGCGCTATTCGCGCCACATCATGCTCGACGAGATCGGGATCGAGGGCCAGGAGCGCATCCTGGCCGCCCACGCGCTTGTAATCGGAGCGGGTGGGCTGGGCTCACCCGCCGCCCTGTTCCTGGCCTCTGCCGGCGTGGGACGCATCTCCCTGGTGGACGACGATGTGGTGGATCTGACCAACCTGCAGCGCCAGATCGCCCATACCACGGAGCGTGTCGGAGAGCCCAAGGTGCACTCCGCCGCTCAAGCGCTGCAGGCTTTGAATCCGGGTGTGCGGTTGGACGCCATCCAGGCCCGGGCGACAAGGAATGGCTCGATGAATGGGTGAGCCAGGCCACCGTGGTGCTCGACTGCAGCGACAACTATGCAACGCGCCATGCCGTGAACGCCGCTTGCGTGACCCACCGCAAGCCGCTGGTCACGGGCGCCGCCATCCGCTTCGACGGGCAGATCACCGTCATCGACACGCGCGATCCAGTATCGCCGTGCTACGCCTGCATCTTCCCGCCGGACACCGCATTCGAAGAAACCCAGTGCGCCACCCTGGGCGTGTTCGCGCCGATGGTCGGAATCATCGGCGCCATGCAGGCGGCGGAAGCTCTCAAGCTCATCGCGGGGTTCGGTGAATCGCTGGCGGGACGGCTTTCGATGCTCGACGGGCGTTCCATGGAATGGACTGTGATGAAAATTCCGCGCCATGGGCATTGCAGCGTATGTGGTCACGCCACACCGTAGGAAGAATCCTACCGGCTCAGCATGTTGCTACTGGCAGAATGACACATTGGTTCCCCATAAAGTGAAGCTGTGATCACATTCTCATTCTGCCTCCGTGATCCGGACTGGACCCCACAGTGAAACTGCGCACCTACATTGTTGAAGACAACGCCACCATCCGAGAAAACCTGATCGGCACGCTCGAGGAACTGGCGGAGGTGGAAGCCGTAGGCATTGCGGAGACCGAAGACGAAGGCAAAGAGTGGCTGGCCAACAATGCAGGCCAGTGGGACTTGGCCATCGTCGATCTTTTTCTGAGACAGGGAAGCGGTCTGGGGGTCTTGGCAGCGTGCCGCAATCGCACCGCAGGCCAGAAGATGGTGGTGCTCAGCAACTATGCAACGCCGGACGTTCGCATGCGCTGCGCCCAATTGGGCGTGGATGCAGTGTTCGACAAATCCAACGAGATCGACGCACTGGTCGAATACTGTGTAGAGCACAGCACGGCCCGCCAGGCCAACCCAAAATCCGCCACCGGCTGACGCTGAAGCCGGATTCAATGCCAAGCCGCGAGGGCGCGGTCATCGGACCAGGCTCAGGCTCTTTTTCCACCCATTCCATTTGAAAACGGCCACCGATTGCCCGGTGGCCGTTTTGCTTGGGTGCTGGTTCAATCGATCAGCTTGTTCTTCAGTGCGTAGTAGGTCAGGTCGCTGTTGGACGACAGCGCCATCTTTTCCATCAGGCGCGTGCGGTAGGTGCTCACGGTCTTCACGCTGAGCGACAACGACTTGGCGATGTCGCCCGCGGTTTCGCCCTTGGCCAGCTTGAGGAACACCTGGAACTCGCGCTCCGACAGTTGTTCGTGCGGCGGCGCATCGTCCTTGCGGTTGAGCTGCTGGGCCAGCAGATCGGCCACGGCAGGGGTCAGGTAGCGGCGGCCCAGCGAGATCGTGCGAATGGCTTCGACGATCTCCTTGGGGTCGCATTCCTTGTTGAGGTAGCCGCTGGCACCCTGGCGAATCAGGTTGATGGCGTAGTGCTCCTCCGGATAGCCGCTGAGGATCAGGATGCCCATGTCGGGCGCCTTCGCACGCAGCATGGCCAGCGCATCGAGGCCGCTTTGGCCGGGCATCGACAAATCCATGAGCAGCACGTCGATCTCCTGTGCACGAACCAGATCGATCGCCTCGCGCCCGTTGGACGCCTCACCCACCACCCGAAGGTCTACATGTTCTGACAAAAATTGTCGCAATCCCGAGCGGACAATCGCATGGTCATCCACAATGCCGATCTTGATCATTGAGCGTTCTTTCAAGGGGCAGCCAAGCTGCCCGTTATCGTTCTGGTAGCCAATTCACCCGTTGCGGGCGTGCCTGCAGCGGAACACCGCTGGCTGGTGACATTATCCAGAAATCACCCGCCTGTCTTTCGGAGAAACCTATGCGTTGGTCCAATTTTCGCAAGATGGCAGTCAGCTTGCCCCTGGCACTGCTGGCTGCATCGGCGCTGGTTGGCATCAACGAGGCCGGTTATGACCGCTCGCACGATGCGGTCAGCGCCCTCTCTCGCACCTATACCACCCGCGCCGCGCTCGATCGCATGATGCAGAACATGCTCGATGCAGAGACCGGTCTTCGGGGCTATCTGCTGACCGGTGATGAGCGTTATCTCGAGCCCTACGAGAAGGCCGCGTCCACCATCAACAGCAATCTGGACGAGTTGCGCGCCATCTTCGCCGCCTCTTCGGTCGAAGACCAGGAAGACTTCACGCAGCTTTCGCGGCAGATATCCCGCAAGATGTCCGAGCTCGATCTGAGCCTGCGGCTGCGGCGCCAGGACAACGACGACGCATGGAAGTTCGTGCTCTCCACCGACGTGGGCAAGGAGAACATGGATGCCATCCGTTCGCTGTCGGGCCGGCTGACCGAACGCAGCACCGAACGCACCAACCACAGCACGCAAGAGATCCTTCATTCCCTCATGCTGTCGCGCATCGGCATCGCGACCATGGCGGCCATCGGGCTGCTGGCTTTCTACATGTACCTGCGGCAGGCGAGCGCACTGCAATCGTTCAACCAGCGCGAGCAGGAAACCTTGGAGCGCGAGCGTGACCGGCTCGAACAGCTGGTACGTGAGCGCACCGCGTCCCTCACTGAGCTGGCGAACCACTTGCAGCAGGTGCGCGAGGACGAACGCGGCCATCTGGCGCGCGAACTGCATGACGAACTGGGCGCCCTGCTCACCGCGGCCAAGCTCGACGTGGCGCGCCTCAAATCCAGGGTGGATTCCCAGGCGCCTGAAATCGCCGAACGCCTCAAGCACCTGACCGACACGCTCAACAGCGGCATTGCGCTCAAGCGCCGCATCATCGAAGACCTGCGGCCCTCATCGCTGTTCAACCTGGGACTGACGGCATCGCTTGAAATCCTGGGCCGCGAGTTCGCAGAACGCAGCAATGTGGAGGTGGACCTGAATCTGGAAGCGGTGGAATTGCCCGAATCCGTTCAGCTGACCATCTACCGCATGGTCCAGGAATCGCTGACGAACATCGGCAAGTACGCCAACGCCAGCAAGGTGCTGGTCGCCGTGCACAACTACCCCACGCATGTAGCGGTACAGATCCGCGACAACGGCAGCGGTTTCGACACAGGCAAGGCCAACCCTTCCGCCCATGGCTTGATGGGCATGCGCCACCGGGTCGAAGCGGCTGGCGGTCGCTTGACCGTCACCTCCGAACCTGGCGAAGGCACCCTCGTATCCGCCGTGCTGCCGCACGTGCACTGACAGCGCGGTGGGGCCCGGCGCAGCGCCCCGCACACCCTGTTTCGGCGGGACCTGCCGCCTCCAGCCACTCTTGATTTTTCAGCAGCCTTCCCTCATGGGCGGCGTCCTACATGGGTGCGCGCCAGGGACCGGCAGCCACCCTGCACTGCGAAAACTACATTCAATTCCAGGCGCTGACCAATGCGCCCCCCACCAACCCGCCGGAACTTCTGGTGCAAGAGGAGATGGATATGTTGCATTACGCAGTGGTTTTCCTGGTGATCGCTTTGATCGCCGCACTTTTTGGCTTTGGCGGTATCGCTGCCGGCGCCGTTGGCATTGCGAAGATCCTGTTCTTCGTGTTCGTGATCATGGCCGTGGTCACCTTCGTGCTGAGCCTGCTCAAGCGCGGTTAACGCACTGAACGCACCGCGTACCGAAGCGCTCACCACTCCAAAACCCCAAGGAACCCAACCATGATCGACACCCAGAACGCCGCGAAAAAAGCCGTGGATTCCGCACACAACGCCGCAGACAGCGTGCTCGACTCCGCCAAGGACGCCGTGCAATCCACCCGCGACGCTGCCAACAACACCCTGGACAAGGCTGCACGCAAAGTGGACGAACTGCATGGTGAGGTGAACCCGCTGATCGACGATCTCGCAGCCCGTGCACAAGACCTGGCATCGCGTGGCATCTCCTACTGCGCAGACACCACGGAACGCGCCCGCCGCCAGCTCAACCAGGCGGCCGACGTCACGACGCGCTACGTGGTCGAGCAGCCCGGCAAATCGATGTTGCTGGCTGCCGCCGCGGGCGCCGCAGTGGCCACGCTGTGCCTGATGAGCCGCCGCCCCCGCCGCCACGAATATTGATTCACTGGCAACTGCTTAAAACACGGCAATAACAAAGAGCGAGCGTCCCCATGTCCCCTGTCACCACCATCAACACAGCCAGCCATCCGGCGGCCCCGTCCGAGGCCCTCGTGCTCGACGAAAAGGCGCTGCATTACGCAGCAACGCAGGATCTGGATGAAGGCGCTGTCACGCCCGCCTACGGTCCGCACCGCGATGCCATCGTGAAGCTGCTGAACGACGCGCTCGCCACCGAACTGGTGTGCGTGCTGCGCTACAAGCGGCACCATTTCACGGCGGACGGACTGGAGTCGCCCGCCATCGCGGCCGAATTCCTGGTGCATGCGAACGAGGAATCCGCCCATGCGGACAAGATCGCACAGCGCATTGTTCAACTCGGCGGCGAGCCCGACTTTTCCCCCAGTTCGCTGGAAGAGCGCAGCCACGCCGACTACGACGAATCGTCCGACCTCAAGGCCATGGTGCGAGCCAACCTGGTGGCCGAGCGCATCGCGGTGGAGGCCTACCGCCAGATGATCACTTTGATCGGCGACAAGGACCCGACGACGCGCCGGATGCTGGAAGGCATCCTGGCCGACGAAGAAGAGCATGCCGACGAACTCAAGGACTGGCTGCAACGCTGAAAGGCGACGCCGCCAACCAAGAAACAGTTCATCGACCGCGGGGGGTGCAACAGGTCGGTGGGCTGCAGAATCCCAAAGCACCCGTGTTAACAAACCAAACCAAGGAAATAACCATGAAATACGCACGTGCCCTCGCTTTTGCAGCCCTCGCTGGCGCAACCATCATCTCCGCCGGTTGCTCGGTGGCGCGCGACCAGCAGACCGTCGGCTCCTACGTGGACGATGCCGGCATCACGACCGCTGTGAAGGCCAAGATGGCTGAAGACAAGTCCGTGTCCGCCACGTCCATCAGCGTGGAAACGCTGAACGGCACCGTGCAGCTGTCGGGCTTCGCCAAGTCGCAGACCGAAAAGAACACGGCCGAATCCATCGCACGCAACACCAAGCACGTGCGTGACGTGCGCAACAGCATCGTCGTGCGTCCTTGAGGCCACGCAGGCCCCTGCGGCCTGCGGAGACCTTGCAAACACAGGCTCTTCGGAGCCTGTTTTTGTTTCGCCAACCCCTTGGGTTGCCACAGGCTTGCCGCAAGTGCAATGCAAGATTCGTCACAGGCTCTAAGCTCGCACCATGCAGGTATTCAATTGCGACCAATGCGGTCACCTCGTTTTCTTCGACAGCGTCCAATGCCTGCATTGCGGCGCCAAGCTCGCCTTCCTGCCAGACCAATTGACGATGGCCGCGCTGGTGCCAGCCGTATCGGGCCTGCGTGACGACTCGGACCTGTGGGAGCGGGTCGCGGACTCCGGCAGGGGCAGTGCCCAGCCGCTGTATCGGCTGTGCCACCACCGCACCGCGCACCGCGCCTGCAACTTCGCGCTGCAGGGCGACGACCCCCAGGCCCTGTGCGTCTCGTGCCGGCAGACGCGCATCCTCCCCGACCTGTCGGAGCCCGCCAACCTGCGGCGCTGGAAACAGATCGAACACGCCAAGCGGCAGCTTTACTACACGCTGGCCAAGCTGGGCCTGGAGCCGGCGCCCCCCGGCGAAAGCCCGGCGTTCGAATTTCTGGCCGACCAGCCGGGGTACCCCGTGATCACCGGGCATTCGAGCGGCACCATCACCCTCAACATCGCCGAAGCCGACGACGACGAACGTGCACGCCGCCGGCTGGCGCTGCACGAGCCCTACCGCACGCTGATCGGCCACCTGCGGCACGAATCCGGGCATTTCTACTGGGACCGGCTCCTGCGCGACCAGGGCAAGCTGGACCACTTCCGTGCCGTGTTCGGCGACGAGCGCCAGGACTACGGCGCGGCGCTGCAGACCTACTACGCCAGCAGTCCGCACCTGCGGGACTGGGGCGACCACCATGTGAGCGCGTACGCCACGGCCCACCCCTGGGAAGACTGGGCCGAGACCTGGGCGCACTACCTGCACATGGTGGATCTGCTGGAAACGGCGTCGAGCTACCGTACCGGGCTTCAGATCCCGAAGCCCAAGGCAGGCGCGCCGCGCCGCTTCACGATGAACGACCCGTTCGCCACGCAATCCCCGGATTTCGATGCGATGGTCAGCGAGTGGGTACCGCTCACGCTGCTGCTCAACAGCCTGAACCGCAGCCTGGGCCAGCAGGACGCCTATCCGTTCGCCCTGTCATCCGGGGCGCTCGCCAAGCTGCGCTTCGTGCATGAACTGGTGCAGTCCGCCCGCAACCGCGCACGGCCCGAGCCGCTGAAAGCACGGCAAGCCTGACGGCGCCGGCCGCGAACTCGCCTCAGGCGGACTGGGCGCGCACCTTGACGGCCAGGCGTTCGGACACTTCCGGGGAAACGAACTTGTCCACCTCGCCACCCAAGAGGGCGATCTCGCGCACGAAGGTGCTGCTGATGAACTGGAACTTGTCGCTGGGCGTGAGAAAGACGGTTTCCACCTCGGGCATGAGGCTGCGGTTCATGCCGGCCAGCTGGAACTCGTAGTCGAAATCGGTCACCGCGCGCAGGCCGCGCACCATGGCCTTGCCGCCGCGCTCGACCACGAAGTCGCGCAGCAGGCCGGAGAAGGTCTCGACCTGTACCTGCGGATAGCCGCGCACCGCTTCGCGGACCATCTCGATGCGCTCTTCCAGGCTGAACAGCGTCTTCTTGTGGTGCCCTGCCGCCACGGCCACGATGACCCGGCCAAAGAGCTGCGTGGCGCGGCGCACCACGTCTTCATGGCCCAGCGTGATGGGATCGAAGGTGCCGGGATAGATGGCGAGGACGTTCTGGGCCATGGCGTGGTCGCTCCTTTTCGGTCTGGCGGAAGGGGGCACACGCGGTTGGGCGGGCGCAGGGGCGGATTATGCAGCGGGCGGAAAGGCCGCCTCTGCGGCAGTGATGGCCGAGGGCATTCAAAGCAAAAAATGCCTCCAGCACATATTCCACTAGGGCATTACGCTACAAATTCAATAGCATCACTGTTTTTGGAGCAGATGGGCGTGCACGGCGCCGGCTTTCAGATGGCGGTGCACCGCCAGCCCCAGCTCTGCCAGCGCGGCCTCGTCCCAGGCCTGCGGCGCTTCCAGATAGATGAACCCCTGGGCCGCCACCGCCTGGGCCGCCGCGGCGATCGCAGGCTCGAACAGAGCACCATCGAACGGCGGGTCCAGAAACACCAAATGCAGGCTGCCTGGCGCGCAGTGCCGCAGCGCAGCCACGCCGTCGCCCCGCTGAACCCGAACCGCCATGGCCTGCAGGCGCTGCTGCAGCGTGTGCAGTTGCTCGACCAGCGCCGGATCGTTCTCGACCAGCTGCACGGCCGTGGCGCCGCGCGAGGCGGCCTCGAACCCCAGGGCGCCCGTGCCCGCGAAGGCGTCGAGGCAGCGCCAGCCGGTCAGGTCCTGACCCAGCCAGTTGAAGAGCGTCTCGCGCACCCGGTCGGGCGTGGGACGCAGGCCGGGGCGTTGCGCCACGGGCAGGCGCGTGCGCTTCCACTGCCCGCCGATGATGCGGACCTCGCCCGCGCCTTTCACCGCGGGCGCCTTGGCCGCGGGCTTCTTCGCGGCGGCCCCCGACCTGGCCGGCGCT
>NZ_BAAJYT010000094.1:0-13351 GCF_057541515.1 Acidovorax sp. KNOB132 | reverse complement strand
GTCACGACCAGGCCCGACAGCGGCGCATCGGCCGGCCACAGCGCCTCCAGCGCGTGCACCATCGAGCCTCCCGCCTTGCCCGCCCCGAGCACCAGCGTGCGCCCGCGCGGCGGCGGGGGCAGGTGCGCGGCCAGGCCATGGGCCGGCAACGCGGCGTGCACGGCCACGTCGTACAGATGGCGGAGGAACGTGGCCGGCTGGCTGGCCGGCGGCGACACGGGCAAGGCCGGCAGGCCGGCGGCGGCAGGGGTCTTGGGGGTGGTCATCCCCGGATTCTGGCCGAACGGGTCGGCGCCACATCGTCCACCAAAACTGTATACACATTGCTGGGCCACGGCTATCATGCGCCGATGGAAACCTCCACCACCAGTGCCATCGTCGGCGACCTGACGCGGGCCATCGTCGAGCACCGGCTGCTGCCGGGCGCCAAGCTGGTGGAGCAGAAGCTGGCCGACCATTTCGGCGTCTCGCGCACGCTGGTGCGGCAGGCGCTGTTCCAGCTGTCGCAAAAGCGGCTGGTGCGCCTGGCGCCCGCGCGCGGCGCCTTCGTGGCCGCGCCCTCCGCCGACGAGGCGCGGCAGGTGTTCGCCGTGCGCCGCATGCTGGAGGCCGAGATGACCCGCGCCTTCGTGCGCGAGGTCACCCCCGCCCGCATCCGCGCCCTGCGCGAGCACGTGGCCCGCGAGAAGGCCGCCGTGGACGGCGCCGACGTGCAGGACCGCACCGAACTGCTGGGCGACTTCCATGTGCGCATGGCCGAGCTGATGGGCAACCAAGTGCTGGCACAGATGCTGCAGGAGCTGATCTCGCGCTGTGCGCTGATCACGCTCATGTACCAGAGCGCCGACGAGGCCGCGCACTCGCACGACGAGCATGCCGAGATCGTCAGGGCCCTGGCCGCGCGCGACGAGGAGCGCGCCGTGCGCCTGATGGACGCGCACCTGCTGCATGTGCAGGACAGCCTGATGTTCGACCGCAAGCTGCCCCCCAACGACATCTCCATGGCTCTTTCGTGAGGACCCGATGACCGCCGCCCCGATCTACGACGCCACCCTGCCCTACCCCCGCGACCTCGTGGGCTACGGGCGCAATCCGCCGCACGCGCGCTGGCCGGGCAACGCCCGCATCGCCGTGCAGTTCGTGCTGAACTACGAGGAAGGCGGCGAGAACGCCGTGCTGCACGGCGATGCCGGCAGCGAGCAGTTCCTGTCGGAAATGTTCAACCCGGCCAGCTACCCCGACCGGCACATCAGCATGGAGGGGATCTACGAATACGGCTCGCGCGCCGGCGTGTGGCGCCTGCTGCGCGAGTTCGAAAAGCGCGGCCTGCCGCTCACCGTGTTCGGCGTGGCGACGGCCTTGCAGCGCCACCCCGACGTCACCGCCGCCTTCATGGAACTGGGCCACGAGATCGCCTGCCACGGTCTCAAGTGGATCCACTACCAGAACGTGCCCGAGGCCGTGGAGCGCGCCCACATGGCCGAGGCCCTGGCCATCTTCGAAGCGCTCACGGGCCAGCGGCACGGCGCGCCCGGCACGGTGCACGGCGCGGGCTGGTACACCGGCCGCGACAGCCCCAACACCCGCCGCCTGGTGGCCGACCACGGCGGCTTCGCCTACGACAGCGACTACTACGGCGACGACCTGCCCTTCTGGATGAAGGTCGCCCGGACCGACGGCAGCACGGCCCGGCAGCTCATCGTGCCCTACACGCTCGACTGCAACGACATGCGCTTCGCGCTGCCCCAGGGCTACTCCCACGCCGACCCGTTCTTCCAGTACATGAAGGACACGTTCGATGCGCTGTATGCCGAGGGCGACCCCGCTGGCGACGACCGTCCGAGGATGATGAGCATCGGCATGCACTGCCGGCTGCTCGGGCGCCCGGGCCGCATCACCGCGCTGCAGCGCTTCCTGGACCACGTGCAGCGGCACGACCACGTGTGGGTGTGCCGCCGCATCGACATCGCACGCCACTGGGCCGAGACCCATCCCTGTCCGGAGTGAACGCCATGCCCCTCACCCTCGAACAACTGAATGCCGCCGCCCCCGAAGAGGCCGCGCGCCTGCTGGACGGCCTGTACGAGCATTCGCCGTGGATCGCCGCGCAGGCGCTCGCGGCGCGGCCCTTCCGCTCGCTCGCGCAGTTCAAGCACGCGATGGTGCGCGTGCTGGCCCAGGCGCCGCGCGAGGCGCAGCTGGCCCTGGTGCGCGCCCATCCGGAACTGGCGGGCAAGGCCATGGTGGCAAACGCGCTCACGGCCGAGTCGGCCCGCGAGCAGGGCACGGCCGGCCTCACGCAGTGCACGCCCGACGAGTTCGCGCGCATCCAGCAGCTCAACGCCGAGTACAACGCGCGCTTCGGCTTCCCGTTCATCCTCGCGGTGCGCGGCCCGCGCGGCACGGGGCTGCCCCGGCAGGACATCATCGACACCTTCGCGCGCCGGCTTTCCAACCCACCGGACTTCGAACTGGCCGAGGCGCTGCGCAACATCCACCGCATCGCCGAGATCCGCCTGAACGACCTGTTCGGCGTGGCACCCGCACTGGGCAACGGCGTCTGGGACTGGCAGGAAACCCTGGCGCAGCACAGCGACCCAGGCTTTGCTGAAAAAGGCCAGCTCACCGTCACCTACCTGACCGATGCGCACCGCGCCTGCGCGCAGCGCATCAGCCACTGGATGCGCGACTGCGGCTTCGACGAAGTGGCCGTGGACGCGGTGGGCAACGTGGTGGGCCGCTACCACGGCGCCACGCCCGATGCGCCCCTGCTCATGACCGGCAGCCACTACGACACCGTGCGCAACGGCGGCAAGTACGACGGCCGGCTGGGCATCTTCGTGCCCATGGCCTGCGTGCGCGAGCTGCACCGCCAGGGCCGGCGCCTGCCCTTCGGCATCGAGGTGGTGGGCTTTTCGGAGGAGGAAGGCCAGCGCTACAAGGCAACGTTCCTCGGTTCGGGCGCGCTCATCGGCGACTTCGACCCGGCGTGGCTCGACCAGAAGGACGCCGACGGCGTGACCCTGCGCGAGGCCATGCAGCATGCCGGCCTGTGCATCGACGACATTCCGAAGCTGCAGCGCGACCCGGGCCGCTACCTCGGCTTCGTCGAGGTGCACATCGAGCAGGGCCCGGTGCTCAACGAACTGGACCTGCCCCTGGGCGTGGTCACCTCCATCAACGGCAGCGTGCGCTTCGTGGGCGAGATGCACGGCATGGCGAGCCACGCCGGCACCACGCCCATGGACCGCCGCCGCGATGCGGCTGCGGCCGTGGCCGAACTCATCCTCGCGGTGGAAGCGCGTGCCGCGCGCGACGGCGACTCGGTGGGCACCGTGGGCCTGCTGAACGTGCCCGGCGGCTCCATCAACGTGGTGCCGGGGTGCTGCCAGTTCAGCCTGGACCTGCGCGCCCCCACCGATCCCCAGCGCGATGCGCTGGTGGCCGATGTACTGGCTGCGCTGCAGTCCATCGCCGCGCGGCGCGGCATGCACTACACGCTGGAAGAAACCATGCGCGCCGCCGCCGCGCCCAGCGCGCCCGCGTGGCAGCAGCGCTGGGAACGCGCGGTGGACGCACTGGGCGTGCCGGTGCACCGCATGCCCAGCGGTGCCGGGCACGACGCCATGAAGCTGCACGAAATCATGCCGCAGGCCATGCTGTTCGTGCGCGGCCTGAACAGCGGCATCAGCCACAACCCCCTGGAAAGCACGACCAGCGACGACATGCAGCTCGCCGTCGACGCCTTCTCCCACCTTCTGAACCAACTGGCCACCGAAACCCCATGAGCAGCACCTACCAATCACTGGACGCCTGGATCGACCAACATTTCGACGAAGAAGTGCGCTTTCTGCAGGCGCTGGTGCGCGTGCCCACCGACACGCCGCCCGGCAACAACGCACCGCACGCCGAGCGCACGGCCCAGCTGCTGCAGGCTTTCGGCTACGAGGCCGAGCGCCACCCCGTGCCCGACTCCGAGGTCAAGGCCTACGGCATGGAATCCATCACCAACCTCATCGTGCGCCGGCCGTATGGCGAGGGCGCCACCGCCGCGGGCGGCCGCACCGTGGCGCTCAATGCCCACGGCGACGTGGTGCCGCCCGGCGAAGGCTGGACGCACGACCCCTACGGCGGCGAGATCGTGGACGGCAAGATCTACGGCCGCGCCACCGCGGTGAGCAAGAGCGATTTCGCCAGCTTCACCTTCGCCCTGCGCGCCCTGGAGGCCGTGGCGAAACCGACCAAGGGCGCGGTGGAACTGCACTTCACCTACGACGAAGAGTTCGGCGGCGAACTGGGCCCGGGCTGGCTGCTGCGCCAGGGCCTGACCCGGCCCGATCTGCTGCTGGCCGCCGGCTTCAGCTACGAGGTCGTCACGGCGCACAACGGCTGCCTGCAGATGGAGGTGACCGTGCACGGCAAGATGGCCCATGCCGCCATTCCCCACACCGGCGTGGACGCGCTGCAGGGCGCGGTCGCGATCCTGAACGCGCTCTATGCGCAGAACGCCCGCTACCAGCAGATCACCTCGAAGGTGGATGGCATCGAGCACCCCTACCTGAACGTGGGCCGCATCGAAGGCGGCACCAACACCAACGTGGTCCCGGGCAAGGTCGTGTTCAAGCTCGATCGCCGCATGATCCCCGAGGAAAACCCCGCCGAGGTCGAGGCCGCCATCCGCCAGGTGATCGCCGAGGCGGCCGCGGGCTGCGCCGGCATCACGGTGGACATCAAGCGCCTGCTGCTGGCCAACGCCATGCAGCCGCTGCCGGGCAACGCCCCGCTGGTGGCCGCGCTGCAAAAGCACGGCGAGGCACTCTTCGGCCAGCCGATCCCGGCCATGGGCACGCCGCTGTACACGGATGTGCGCCTGTACGGCGAGGCCGGCATTCCCGGCGTGATCTACGGCGCCGGCCCGCGCACCGTGCTGGAGTCGCACGCCAAGCGCGCCGACGAACGCCTGGACCTGGAAGACCTGCGGCGCGCCACCAAGGTGGTGGCGCGGACGCTGCACGACCTGCTGGGGTGAAGAGAGGACGGCGGCTCGCCGGTCAGGGCATGACGGCGGAGTCGGGCAACCGGGGGCAGTCGGTGCATTCGGGCGGGATGTTGTCGAACACCGCATCCCGCCCGACCTGCACCGCATTCACTGGTGGATTGAGCCACCAGTCAATCTCCCCGTTGAGCCAGAGATCCACCACCTTGCTTTCGCCCAACAGGGTTTCGGGCTGGATACGATACAGGCGGATGACATGCGGATAGTGCATGTCCCAGTGCGCAAGTCGCTGCAGCCATGAGGCTTCGTAGTAATCCAGTCGATGAACATGCCGAGGGCTGAAGTGGCTGCGATCGTATCTTTGGGAAAGTGCATGCCAAAGGGCACACGACAGTAACAACACTGCCGCGATCCACAGGGTTTTCTTCAAGGAGCCAAAACCCCTATAGACTCCGAAGATGCAGTGCGCCAGCTCATGGCATCAACACCGCATCCGGCAGTTGTGGACATTCCCGGCATTCGGGCGCGATGTTTTCGAACACGATGGCATTGCCGATCACCACCGAATTGACGGGATCATCGAACCACCAGTTCAGCGATCCATTCATCCAGAGCTCCACCACGTCGCTTTCTCCCAGCAAGGTCTCCGGTTGATTCCGATACAGCCGAACAAATGCCGGCATTTTGAAACTGAAGTGAACCAAGCTTTGAATGGGGGACGCCTCGTAATACTCCACACGGTAGACTTTTCTCGGACTGATCGATGTGTGAAACAACTTCGGTGTGAATGCGTACCAGACGGCCACCAAGACACCCACCAACAGCAGGAGAAAAACCGGCTTCTTAAAACGCTTCCATGCAATGCGCATAAAAAATCACCATGCGATTTTTTGTGAAAAAGGAAGCTTGATGCGCAACGTGTTGGAAAGAACCATGAAATCTCCGCCTTTGTTATTGCTCTCTCGCCACCTTCTGAAGTCCGCGTTCTGAACCAAGTACTTGCGACTCTGGACCGATGAAGGTGACTCGTTCACTGTCTGCGGTTCGATGGGCACACCCATTTTCGTTCCAAGACCACACTCCATTCCATTGAATCCCCAGCAGCCAAGGGGTTGGGATATAAAGAATCTGCCGTCGTTGAAATCGTAGGAATCACGCAAATAAAAAGCCAACTCATCCACCTCGATACTGGCTTTTCCGCCCCCCTGTGGAGTGACCATTCCTGAAACGGCCACCTTGATTTGCGCCTCGCCCATCGCCCCATACAAATCATCCAGCGGATCGCCCAACTTTCCGAACACCAGGTAATTGACTTGGCAAGTCGAGTCCAACACTGCTGGCGATTGAGCCAAATTACCGAAGCGCCAGCAGCCGTGATTCTTCCCCAGACTCGCTCTGCCTACTCTGATCTTCAACTGCTGCATGCCAGCAGGGCTTGCCCATTTGGCTTGCAATTCTTGGACTGCGGCCCTGACACGTGCAAAACCCATTGCCCATTCCATGGTGACGGTGCTGTCGTCCAATTGCGAAGCAGGCAATTGATTGAGGCGGCTGCCTTCCAGACTGCCCTTGACTCCCTCGGTCATCTGGAAAGCCGCCCCGTTGAACCACCGCTCCATCAAGTTCGACGCCACCGGCCACCCCAGCCGGGACCGCATCACATTCGGAATGTCACGCAGCTGAAAAAGCCGTGTGGCGTACTTGGGCGCGAGCTTGCGCGCCAGTTCAGCGCGCAGTGCGGCTTGCGGCACTGTCACGATGTCATCCATGGCTTCACTCCCTTTGTTATTCAAGCCTTCCATTGGCAGGCGCGAATGATAGGCAGGAGATCGGTGAACGCCATCGCCCGCATGGTGATTAATAGTTGCCAATCGAAAGCCTGCGGTTCCACGGATCGGTCTCCGAACCGACACCGCGCTCGCCCGTGGAGCCTGCGCCACACGCGGGATAACCCCCAACCCGCCGGGTCGGCGAATGTCTACATTTCTTGTATGCAAGATTGGTGAACCAATGTGACGACTTTCGGAGATCCCATGCAACGCTTCTTCCGTTCCCTGTTCGGCCGGGTGGTCCTGGCCCTGATCGCCGGCGTCATCGTCGGTCTGCTGTGGCCCCAGTGGGCGGTGCAGCTCAAGCCCCTGGGCGACGGCTTCATCAAGCTCATCAAGATGCTGATCCCGCTCATCGTGTTTTGCGTGGTCGTGCATGGCATCGCGGGCACGGGGGATCTGAAGCGGGTGGGCCGCGTGGGGATCAAGTCGCTGATCTATTTCGAGGTGGTCACCAGCATCGCGCTGGTCCTGGGGCTGGTGCTGGCCTTCGTGTTCGAGCCGGGTGTCGGCATGAACGTGGACCCGCGGGCGCTGGACGCCTCGGCCATGGGCGCCTATGCCGACAACGCCAACAAGCTGGCGGGGGGCGGCTTCAGCGACTTTTTGCTCAAGCTGATTCCCAACACGGCGATCAGCGCGTTCTCCACGGGCGACGTGCTGCAGGTGCTGCTGTTTTCCATCGTGTTCGGCTGTGCGCTGTCGCTGGTGGGCGAGCGCGGCGCCCGGGTGGTCTCGCTCATCGATGATTTTTCCGCCGTGCTGTTCAAGGCGATGGGCCTGATCATCCAACTCGCACCCCTGGGCGTGCTGGGGGCCATCGCCTTCACAGTGGGCAAGTACGGCATCGGCTCGCTCAAGCAGCTGGGCCTGCTGGTCGCGCTGTTCTATGCGGCAGTGTTCATCTTCGTGGTCGTGGTGCTGGGGCTGATCATGCGGTTTTCGGGCTTCAGCCTGTTCAAGCTGCTGCGCTACCTGCGCGAGGAGCTGGCCGTGGTGTTCGCCACCACGTCGTCCGACAGCGTGCTGCCGCAGGTCATGGCCAAGCTCAAGCACATGGGCATCCGCGACTCGACCGTGGGCCTGGTGATTCCCACAGGCTATTCGTTCAACCTGGACGCGTTCTCGATCTACATCACCCTGGCGGCGGTGTTCATCGCGCAGGCCACGAACACGCCGATTTCCATGGCGGACCTGCTGACGATCCTGGCGATCTCGCTGGTGACCTCCAAGGGCGCGCACGGGGTGCCGGGCTCGGCCATCGTGGTGCTGGCGGCCACGCTGCATGCGATTCCGGCCATTCCCGCGATCGGCCTGGTTCTGGTGCTGTCGGTGGACTGGTTCATGGGCATCGCCCGCGCGGTGGGCAACCTGATCGGCAACTGCGTAGCCACGGTGGCCATCGCCTCGTGGGAAGGCGACATCGACCGGAACCGAGCACATGCCGTGCTGGATGGCAAGGCGCTGGATGCGCCCACGGACGTGTAGTGCGGCTTCCACACACATTCCAGGATGCTGTAAGCACCGGTAACGCAATTACGGTGTAATGCAGGACTTCTTTTTCCGAGGCCGCCATGATCCAGTCTCTGCGCTCCAAGATCCTCGTCATCAGCACCGCCACCGTCGTCTGTGCCCTGGCGGTGACCGGTGCCGCCACCTACTCCATCACCCGCACCAACACGTTCGAGACCATCGAACAGGACCTGAACGCCATCACGGCGGGCAACACGATGGCCATCGACCAGTGGGTGTCCGCCAAGGCGGCCGCCGTGAACGCCACCGCGGCGGTCGTGGAACAGGGCGATCCACAGGGCTACGTGGCCCTGATGGGCAAGGCCAACGGCTTTCCCATCACCACCGTGGGCTGGGAGGACAAGACCTTCAAGTCCACCACGCAGACCCCCGCGGGCTATGACCCGACGGCGCGCCCCTGGTACAAGGCGGCGGTGCAGGCCGGCAAGCTGGCGGTCACCAAGCCCTATGGCGACTCCACCACCGGCGTGCCCTATGTGGCCTTCGTCGCGCCGCTGCTGCGCAACGGCGCGCTGCAGGGCGTGGTCAACGGCGCCGTGCCGCTGGAGGGCGTGCGCGAAGTGGTCGCCGCCATCCGCCCCACGCCGAGCAGCCTGGGCTTCGTGGTGAACAGCGACGGCCAGATCCTGGCCCACGCGGACGCCAAGCTCAGCCTCAAGCCGGTGACCGAACTCTCGCCCCTGCTCACCCCCGCCGCCATGGCCTCGCTCGCAAGCGCGACGCGGCCGATGGAGGTGGAGCTCAACGGCAGCGCCAAGCTGCTCAAGGCCCGCCCGGTGCAGGGCACCGACTGGTCGCTGATCGTGGCCCTGGACAAGGCCGAGGCCACCACCGGCCTGCGCAGCGTGCTGCAGACGCTGGCCGTGGCCATCGTGCTGCTGGCCGTGCTGGCGGCTGCGGTGGGCGCGATGCTCACCGCCAAGTCGTTCCGCCGCCTGTCGGAGGTGCGCGACGCCATGGACGAGATCGGCTCCGGCGGCGGCGACCTGACGCACCGCCTGCCCGTCTCCGGCAGCGACGAGGTGGCGCAGATCGCCTCGTCGTTCAATGCCTTCGTGGACAAGATCGGCACCGTGCTGCAGGACGTGCGCCATGGCGTCGAATCGATGAAGACGGCCACCGACGAAATCAAGGCCGGCAACCACGACCTGTCCAACCGCACCGAGACCTCGGCCAGCAATCTGCAGGAAACTTCGGCCTCGCTGTCGCAGCTCACCGTCACCGTCAAGCAGTCCGCCGAAGCGGCGGCGCAGGCCACGCGCCTGGCCACCTCGGCCAGCGCATCGGCCAGCAAGGGCGGCGAAGTGGTGGCCAGCGCGGTCACCACCATGGACGAGATCTCCAAGGCCTCATCCAAGATCGGCGAGATCATCGGCGTGATCGACTCCATCGCCTTCCAGACCAACATCCTGGCCCTGAACGCGGCCGTGGAAGCCGCCCGTGCCGGCGAGAACGGCCGGGGCTTCGCCGTGGTGGCGAGCGAGGTGCGCAGCCTGGCGCACCGCAGCGCCACGGCGGCCAAGGAGATCAAGACGCTTATCGACGCCTCGGGCGTGAGCGTGACGACCGGCACCCAGCGCGTGCGCGCGGCGGGCGAGACCATGGGCGAGATCGTGGACAGCATCCAGCGCGTCACGCAGATCATCGGCGAGATCAACAGCTCGATGACCGAGCAGAGCGCCGGCATCGGCCAGATCAACCAGGCCGTCGCCGAGATGGACCGCGCCACGCAGCAGAACGCCGCGCTGGTCGAGGAGTCCACCGCCGCCTCGGGCGTGCTCAACGAGCAGGCGCACAACCTGTCGCGCACCGTGGCCGGCTTCACGCTGGACAAGCACGCCGCAGGCCACGGCGGCGCGACGCCCCTCGCCCTGCCACGCTGAAAAGCGACAGCCGGCACCGCCCCTTGCCCACCATGAACGGTGCCAGCAGCCAGACCCAGATCGCCCAGCAGGTGGTGGAATCCATCCTGGCGCAAAAGCTCGCCCCCGGCGAGCGGCTGGGCGAGCAGGCGCTGGCCACCCTGTTCGGCGTGAGCCGCACCCTGGTGCGCGAGGCGCTCATGCAACTGCAGGCGCGCGGCTTCGTCGAGGTGCGGCCGCGCCGGGGCTGGTACGTGGTGGAGCCTTCGGTGGAAGACGCCCGTGATGCGTTCTCGGCGCGGCGCATCGTGGAATCCGGCATCCTGGCCGAAGCCGGGCGGCCGCTGCAGGCGGTGGTGCGCCGCCTGCGCCAGCACATCGCGCAGGAGCAGCAGGCCATCGACGACGCGGATGCCGCCACCCGGGCTTTTCTGCTGGCCGACTTCCACGTGTGCCTGGCCGAAGCCCTGGGCCACCGCAGCCTGAGCGGCATCCTGCGTGATCTCACCGCGCGCACCACGCTGGCCGCCTCGCTCTACCAGTCGCGCCACGAGGCCAGCCAGTCGTGCGCCGAGCACGCCGCCATCGTCGAGGCCCTCGAGCGCGGCGATACCGCGCTGGCGCGCGAGCGCATGCTGGCGCACATCGGGCATGTGGAGCAGGCGCTCGATTCGCAGGCGCCCCGCACGCACGACCGCCTGCGCGACTCGCTGGCGCCGCTGCCGGCGCGGGACGGCACGCGGGGCTGATTCGCACGCGCCAGCCCATCGGGCGCGCCACCGGTTCGCCATCCCATCTCCGTTTAGAGGCAGTTCCCCAGGCGGCATGGGCGGCGCGGGCGTAGCATTCGTGCCCCACAGCGACAGACACGACCCGCCACCATGCCCCCCACCGAAGGTCTGCCCCGTCCGTCAGCCGCTCCCCCCTCGGGCGCCCCAGCGCCCAGCGCGCGCAGGAGCTGCGCCAGATCATTGTCGATGTGGCGGCCGCCCTCATGCTGGAGCACGGCTACGCGGGCACCAGCATGGAAGCCATCGCCACTGCGGCGGGCGTGACGAAGCGCACCATCTACACCCGGTTCGAGTCCAAGGAAAACCTGCTGCGCGAGGTGCTGGCGGCCGCCGCGCTGCCGGCATTGCAGCTCGATTTCCAGTTCGCGCCCGGCCTGCCCCTGCAGGACAAGCTGGTGCGGATCGGCATGGAAATGAATGCCACGCTGCTGCACCCCGGCATGCAGAACTGGCTTCGATTCGCCATCCATGGCATCGCGCTCCACCCGGAGCTGGCCCCGCTGGTCCATGGATTGATCGAGCAATACCTGGCGCTGCTGGCACGGCATCTGGCGGACTTGTTCGCCAGCGAAGCCATGGTGGTGGAAGACCTGCCCACCCTGGCGAAGGTGTTCGCCAGCCTGATCTCGTCGCCGGCGCAGAACCTGGCGGCCTTCGCGATGCATCCCGGATCGCCCGAGGAGCAGGCGCAGCTCATGCACCGGTCCGTGGCGGTGTTCCTGGCCGGCTGCCGCGCCATCTGAGCGCCAGCAGGGTTTCAACATCTCCTCTTGTTGTTGCTTGCTGACAGGCCTGGCCATTAATGAAACCCATCAGTTTCATTTCTGATAGGATTTGAAACCATTGGTTACACAGGCAGTGGCACGGTCCCGCGATGGGTTTCTGCAAGGCTTCGCCATCCGCTCCCACAACGACAAAAGACAACAGCGGCTCTCGACCTTGCTGGCAAGAGGTGCATCACGGCGCCTCTTGAATCAACGACCCTCCACCCCAGTGCTCACGAGGCACGGGCCATTCCTGCGGCAATCCAATGCGTCGCCAGCGCCACCGCTGGTTTTTGACAATCCAAACGGGCTTCGAAAATGGAATGGTTTAAACAAATGAAGGTCGGCACCAAGCTGATCGCCGGCTTTCTGGCAGTCGCGGCGATCGGCGCGTTGATCGGTACGGCCGGCATCCTGCGATCCAGTGAAATCAATGACCTGGCCGACCTGATGTACGAGCGCGAAGTGGTCGGCCTGTCCCATGCGGCGGACGCCAATATCCAGCTCATCGCTGCAGGCCGGGCGATTCGCAATGCCCTGCTCGCATCGACGCAGGAGGAGCGGCGTACCCACACGGAATCGGTGCAGGCCCGCTTGAAGGCGATGCACGAATCGCTGAACAAGACAGACAACTTCTCCGTGACGGCACAGGGCAAAGCCCTGGTGGCCGAGAGCCAGAAAGCCGCCAAGGCCTACGACGATGGCATTCAATCCGTCCTCGCGCTGCTGCAGACAGAAGAATTGGCGAACACGCGTGCCTCGGTGACCAGAATCCACGAAGTCAGGCAACTCGCCGACAAGGCCGACGAGCTGCTGGGACAGATCGTCGAACGCAAGCGCAGCAATGCCAAAAGCCTGAACGACAAGACCACCGAGATCTACCTCCAGGTGCGCCTCATCCTCATCAGCCTCACGATCGGCGGCGTGGTCCTGGGCATCCTGGTCGGCGTCCTGCTCACGCGGGGGCTCACGCGCCAGTTGGGCGGCGAGCCAGGCGATGTGGCCCGGGTGGCCGGTGCCATCGCGCAGGGGGATCTGACCGTCCCCATCGACACCTCCCGCGCCGCCCGGGGCAGCGTGGTGGCGGCCATGCAGACCATGCAGACCTCGCTGCGCGAGGTGGTCGGCACGGTGCGCGCGAGCAGCGGCAACATCGCCGTGGGCGCGACCCAGATCGCCACCGGCAACGCCGACTTGTCGCAACGCACCGAAGAGCAGGCGAGCAACCTGGAGGAAACCGCTGCCTCCATGGAGGAGCTGACCAGCACGGTGATGAGCAGCGCGGACACCGCCAAGCAGGCCGCCCAACTGGCCCAGTCCGCCAGCCAGGCCGCGCAAAAGGGCGGCGAGGTGGTCGGGCAGGTCGTGTCGATGATGGGGGAGATCAACCACTCGTCCCAGCGGATCGCCGACATCATCGGCGTCATCGACGGCATCGCGTTCCAGACCAACATCCTGGCCCTCAATGCCGCCGTCGAGCGCCGGGCCGGGCGAGCAGGGCCGCGGTTTCGCGGTGGTGGCCAGCGAGGTCCGCAGCCTCGCCCAAAAGAGCGCCGAAGCCGCAAGGAGAGATCAA
>NZ_BAAJYT010000093.1:0-13480 GCF_057541515.1 Acidovorax sp. KNOB132 | reverse complement strand
CATCTTTGCCGAGACCCAGGGTAACGGGCAAACCACCGCCATACCCAATACTCAGTTTGCGACCCGAAGGGTAGGTCATGCCGATCACGTTGCCCGCCGCGTCGTATTCGTAAAGCGTGGATAAGACAACGGCCTTCTGGTTGGCAGTCGAGTTCGGATGGAGCGTTTGCTGGGCCTTGGTCACACGCCCTTGGGCGTTGTAGGCATAGGTGGTCGTCCCTTCAGGGAAACTGATCGTGGTCAACCGACCGATACCGTTGGCGAAATCGCCACCCGTCTGGTCATAAATCCATGTGTAGCTTTGGCTTTGCTGCCCAGCCTGGCTGAAAGTGCTGCCGGTCAGGCGGTTGATGGCATCGTAGGTATGGGTGGCAAGCACGCCACGGCTGTCTTTGCTGGTCAGCAGGTTGCCCGCAGGGTCGTAACTCAGTTCGGTGCTACCGGTATCTGGGCTGCGCTGCTGTTTGACCTGCCCCAATCCGTCGCGGTCATACTGTGTCGTCAGGCCTATCGGGTCGAATACAGCGCTGACCTGGTTGCTGCTGTCGTAGCTGATGACGGTGCTGTTGCCGGATGGATCGAGAACTTTCTTGGTCCGCCCCAATGCATCGTATTCATTACTGGTTGCCAAAGCCAAGTCTGGGCTATCGGGTGCCTGAGTCACCACCGTCGGATGACCTTGAGCGTCATAAGCCAAGCTCACCACGGGTGTGGGCGAAACAGGCGGGCTGGGCAATGCCATCGGTGCACCCGCCACGGTGAAAGACAACGCATTGGAGTTGCTGGCAGAGACCGCTGCACTACCAGCATAGCTGGCGCTCAGGTGATGGGCGCCGGCCACGGCAAAGCTGGTTTTCAGCGTCGCAACACCGGCATTCAAGTTGGCCGTACCCAAGGAGGCAGAGCCGTCCTTGAATGTGACGGTCCCTGTGGCCGTGGATGGGCTGATGGTGGCCCGCAGGGTGACGGCCTCGTTGGCGACGCTGCTCGAAGGGGCGGCGCCCAATGCCAGCGTGCTGGCAGTGACGGTTGCCTTGACCGTCAGTTGCTTTGCCGAAGAGGTGCTGGCAGCGTAGGTGCTATTGCCTGAATATACGGCTGTGAGACTCTGCGTGCCCACCGTAGCGAACGTTGTAGCCAGGCTGGCCACGCCTGTGCTGTTCAGGGTGGCATTACCCAAGTTCGTGGTTCCCGCCATGAAACGAACCGTGCCCTTTGCGGCACTCGGTTTGATGGTTGCCGTGAGTGTGGTGGATTGCCCCACAGAGACGGTGGACGACGCGAGCGTTAAATCGCTCGTGGTTTTGGTCAAGGCCTGAGCCTGGGTAAACCATGGAACAAGGCACCAGCACAGGATGAAAAAAAAGACGGCGCAGGAATGACCGCACAGGGGCTTTAAAAAGAGCGGCTGTATCCATCGAGGCCGGCTGAATCAATGCAAACATGTTGGGCGTCTCTTATTCCAAGCCGGTGGTCTTTTGCAAGCGGCCCACAGCGTCGTACATACGGGTGATTTGGCGGCTGAGAACGCCGGCAGGATCTTTGGTTTGCTGAGCGACACGGTTACCTGCGTTGTCCAGCGTGTAATCGATTCGGTTGCCCAGGTTGTCAGTAACGGCGGTCAAACGGTGGGCAGCGTCGTACTCAAAGCCAATCCAATTAGCATCGGGACGCGTGGCCCGCGTCAACTGACCTACGGCATCGTATGCATAAGTGGTTGTCTGACCCGCAACCGAAGTGCTCAACAGGCGCTGGCGCGCATCGTAGGTATTGGCAGTGACAACACCATTCGGATCGGTAATCTGGGTGATCTGGCCTGCGCCGCTGTAGCTGTACAGGGTGACATGGCCCAATGGGTTGGTGACCTTGGTGGTGTTCCCCGCAATGTCGTAGCCGTAGGTCCATACTTTGCCGCGCGTGTCGGTCATGCTTGCCACCAAGCCTTGATCGTTGTATGTCCAACGAACGGTCCGGCTCTCGTTGCTCGCAGCGTCGGTGATGGTTTCGCTGAGCTTGTTGCCCAACGGGTCGTAGGTGTATGCGGTGGTGCGGCCCGCCTCCGTGATCATGACCGGCAGATGCAGCGCTGGGTGCCACTGAGTTTGCGTGGTTTGTGCCAAAGGGGTGCTGGCTGCGCGGGTGCTTTTAAGCAGCAAACGGCGTGAAACATCCCATTCAAAGGTGGTTTTGTTACCAAGGAAGTCCGTTTCCAGAATGGGCAGATTCAAACCATCGGCAAAACTGCGGCTGGCGACGGTAGCGCCTTCAAAGGGACCGCTCGCGCCTAGGGTGCGCACCGTGCCGTCGCCACCTTGGTAGTTCCAGGTTTGCACATTGCCACGCGGATCGGTGGTTTGAACGCTGCTTTGGTACAGGGCCCCATCGACACTGCCAGTGGTCAGGCTGCCCTTATCCGCACTATTACCTTCGGGGTATGTGACGCTATAGCTGAGTACACCCCCTGCGTGGCTGGTGGATGTGGCACGGCCGTCAGCGTCATAACTGAAGGTCGCATAGCGCCGTCCGCTCTCATCGTTGATGCCGGTCAGTAAATCAGGATATTGAGCATTCTCATATAGATAGGATTTGCTTCGGCTGTCTGGATAAAGCACGCCAAGGGGACGACCCGTGCCATGCAAGGTATATGCGATGGTCTGGCCATTAGGGGCGGTAACGCTTGCAAGATGGCCTTGAGTGTCATAGAAGAATTGCAGCTTGCGACCAAAGGCATTGGTCACCTGGGTCAACGCACCGCCTGCATAACTGAGTGTCATGACCCACCCGTTGCGCTGCCCTATTTTGACGAGTACGTTATTACCATCGAATTGCCAATATGCATCGTCCTCCAGGCGAGTGATCCGCCATCCATCCGTATTTTGCTCCAAGCGGTATTCCCCGCTGTCGTTGACCCAGGGATCCGTTTTGGTATTTCGTGTGAACAGGGCCAATGTCCCGTTGCCGAATTGCGCATTGCGTTGGAAATCGCCGCCTACCAGCTGAGCAGAATAATTGTGTGACCAATAGCCTCCCCAACCTACGGGGACCTGGCTACCGCTGCTGCGATAAGTGCGGACAAGGCTTAAAGGGTGAGCGCTCTGGTCCTGCCAATCAGTTTCAACTTGAATTTTGGCGCCAGACACAGGGGCAACAGGATTGCCAAGCAACATCCCTAGATCCGCTCTGCAGATGGGAACATCTGTGACATTGATATCCATTTCTGTACTAACGTTATTGCAATCTCTGCAGATTGCTGTCAGGCGGGCAACCATCGGGCGGCGCGGGGGAATATAAGTAAATTTAAACCTCCCATTAATATCAGTTTTTCCACTGATCGATAAACCTCCAGGAACAGAAACTGTAACAAGCCAATTCTTGCCCGGCTTACCATTGGCTTTTACTGTTGCAGCCATTGATAATGATGGCCCCGCAGGCAAGACTTTTGTGGCCGCCGGACCATCAATACTGATGCTGAAGCTGCTTATACAAACTTGATATTCAGGAGAATAAACTGGGCTTCCTGGAGGGCAAACGCATGAGGCGTTATCTTCGCTGGGCATAAGGTGTGCAAAAGGCCCGTTGGGATACCACCCATAAGGACAAGATGCGGCGATCTCTTGTTCGCTTGCATATAGGTGCCCAGTACCATAAAACATGCATACCTTTTGATATGAAAAGCTACCGGGCAATAATTCATACGATTCATACCACCCTGGCCTCCACGCATTGGCATCAATGATCGACTGCTCACAAGCTTCGCCTGGCGTTGCGTGGAAGCCGGGAGGCCCCCAAAGAGGAGCCGGGGGAGCAGCTGCAACACACAGTGGCGAGAACAAGAAAAGAGCCGTCAGGAGCAGGTACCGCCGGACATTTTTCAATCGCAAATTAAAAATCAGGACCAGCTTTTCAAGAAATCTCATTATTTTTCCAGCGAATTTCAAAAAATCTTTTTCAGATCGATAGCGCAGTCACGGCAAGCGCTTCAATGTCAGAGGTAAAGGCAAAAATGGGGAGCCCCTCAATGCCCCCACTTGCTTTCATCAGAGCGTGTTCCTGGCGCAACTCCACTAGGGAACCGCAGGGTTGATCAAATTCACGGAGTGGGTGCTGTCGGCAATTTTTATTGATGGGCCAGAGACCCTCAAGATCAAAAATTTGCACCAACACGCGTTGTCGCAATTTTAACTACAAAACAATAATTTTATTGCTTCAAAGTCAAGTCAACCACGAAGTGGCCGGCAGACGCTGGACGAGCGCGTGCTGATCTCGGTCGCCGCAGGTATCGGCAGCGCCTACTGGATCGTCCAGCATGCGCCCGAAGCGAGCGTGCAGCTTGCCGAAGGCGGGAAACGCCGCATGGGTTCTGCCTGCAACCCAGCGGTGTTTTGGCTTTCGGCTGTGGTGTGATTCCCTTTATTGCCCGTTCACCAGCAGGCGCGTCGCCTCCGACGTCTTGACGCCGTTGGCATTGGCCGTGCGCACGACCAGACCCTTGTACCGGCCCGAGGCGACCAGCCAGGTGTAGCTGACGTTGGCCATCGTCGCGCCGCCGGTCACCTCGATCTTGACCTTGCAGGCGGGAAACGTCCCGGCCAGCACGCTGACCGACTCTGTGGAATAGGTGGTGATGCTGGTCTGCGCCAGCGCGGGCTGCGTGGTCCCGCCGCTTTCCGTAGTGGTGGAATAACTGGCCGCATAGGCCGTGTCCAAAGCAGGGTTCAGCGGTGCACCCGTATAGGCGTAGGGCGTGAAATAGCTGCTGGCCGTGGTGGTCGTGCCCTGAAAGAGATTGGAGACGGTCAAACCGTAGGTCTGCCGCACGTCACCGACAACGCTCGAATAATTGTTTTCGGTCGTGGTCATGACGCTGCCGCCGAAGGATCCATTAACGGCGGCGTTGCTGTAAGTGGTGGTATTGACCTGGTTCACCAGGAACAGCCCGGTCCTGCCGCGAAAGCTCGCGCCATTCGACGTGGCGAATCTGCGTTGCTGGGTGGAAATGACCGTGGTGCCGTCGGTGTAATACACGTTGGCGTCGATCTGGGCGTTATTGCCGGCCACCGTGAGGACATGGCCGTCCTCGCCGCAATCGCTGGCGACGGTCGAAGGGGCGGTGGGCGTTGCGGGTGCCGTATCGCCTGGGGTAGGCGTCACGGGGGTGGTACCACCCGTGGTGCCGGTGCTGCTGTCGCCACCCCCTCCGCCTCCGCATGCCGATAAAACGCACAGGGCGATGGCGCCGAGTACCGAGGTGGTGGTTTTGGAAATTCCGAAAGAGCCAGAGATGTTGGAAAGATTTTTGGTTTCTGGACGATTCATGGTTACGCGCAGGTTTTGGAAAGGCCCGTAGCCTATGCGAGGCGCAACCAATGACTGAAGCAATTTCACTCAGTTACATCTGCATGCCATTCAGCGCAACAAAACCCACACGCCATTGAAATCAATTGGCAATTTCTCTAAAAATGCATTAGTGCTTCTATTTTTTACTTGGCATGGCGTATGCCCACCAAATAGAAAATCGCAACTTTTTATAAAAAGAAACCAAACGGCGCGTCAGGCAGCCGTGCCTTGCCCGTGCGGGCGCAGGCGCACCGGGCCCGAGCGCGCCTCGATGGCCGCCTGCACCTCGCGCCGCAAGCCCATCGCAAAGCCCAGCTCGGCCGCCACGAACAGCGGGCCGACGAGCAGGCCCACCAGGTCGTCCACGAATGCCGGCTTGCGGCCTTCGTAGTAGTGGCCCACGAACTGGATGACCCAGCCCACCACGAACAGACCCAGCCCCGCTCCCAGCCACAGCGCCGTGGATTGCGCGGCCAGCCATTGGCCCACGGCCAGCATGGCGGCAAGCGCCAGCGCCATGGTCACGCCGTAGCGCGCATCGAGCCAAAAAATAGAAGACGCACGCGGCCAGCGCTGCCAGCAGCGCGAGCGACACGGGCAGGCCGCCCAGCATCGCTGCGGGGCGCGACAGCAGCACCGTCACGGCCAGCATGATCATGGGCACGCCGACAAAATGGGTGTGGATGTTGCGCGGGTCGCGGTGGTAGTCGGCATAGCCCGACAGGTGGTCGATCAGGGTTTTCATAGGGTGTCTCCGGGGTCTGTGCGTCGCCGCTGCGCGGAATAATCGCGCCAGTGCGGCCAGGGCGTCTGTCGGCCAGCCGACACAACGGGCCACGGCTGGGGGCCGCGAACACGCTCCGGGCACCGCCCTCCTTCTCTTTCATGACCTCCCCCGCCGACCACCTGCCCACCCTGCGCTCCGGCCGCTGGTTTGCCGCGCTGCCCGCCGATCTGGCGCAGGCCCTGATGGCGCGGGCCGAGCTGCGGTCGCTGGCCCCGGCGCAGGCCCTGTTTCTGCGCGGCGACGCGCCCTGCGGGCTCTATGCCGTGGTGCGCGGCGCCATCGACATCTCGGGCGTGGGTGGCCAGAGCGACAAGGCGCGCGCCTCGCTGCTCACGCGGCTGGAGGCGCCGGCCTGGTTCGGCGAGATCGCGCTGTTCGACGGCTCGGTGCGCACGCACGATGCGCACGCCGCCACCCAGGCCACGCTGCTGCACGTGCCCCAAGAGCCGCTGCTGGCCCACCTGGCGCGGCACCCGCAGCACTGGCATGCGCTGGCCCTGCTGTTGACCGACAAGCTGCGCACCGCGCTGGTCGCCATGGAAGAGATGGCTCTGCTGCCCGCACCGCAGCGGGTGGCGCGGCGGCTGGCGCTGATGGCCGAAGGCTACGGCCAATGGACGGACGCGGGCCGGTCGCGGCGCGTGATCGCCCTGTCGCAGGAAGAGCTGTCGCTGATGCTGGCGTTGTCGCGCCAGACCATCAACCAGATCCTGAAAGATCTGCAGGCGCGCGGCCTGCTGCAGGTGCACCGCGGGGAGATCGAGGTGTGCAACCTGCCGGCGCTGCGCGCGGCGGGCGGCTGAGCGCAGGCCCCTCGACCGCTGCCAGCGTGCGGGCTTCGCGGGCGCCGCCCGGGCCCTGCTGGCGCACAATCAGCCCATGCAGCTCCACTACATCGCCAACGCGCCCGTGGCCTCGTCCTCCGGCCGCACCATCGCCGTGATCGACCCCTCCGACGGCCAGCCCTTCGACGAGATCCAGCGCGGCACCGAGGAGGACATCGACGCGGCGGTCCACGCGGCGCGACAGTGCCACGAGGCCGTGTGGCGCAAGCTGGCGCCGGCCGAGCGGGGCCGCCTGCTGATGCGGCTGTCGGTGCTGGTGTCCGAGCATGCCGAGGAACTGGCCGCCATCGAGCAGCGCGACTGCGGCAAGCCCACCAGGCAGGCCCGGGCCGATGCGCAGGCGCTGGCGCGCTACTTCGAGTTCTATGCCGGCGCCTGCGACAAGCTGCACGGCGAGACCCTCCCCTACCTGGACGGCTACAGCGTGCTCACCTGGCGCGAGCCGCACGGCGTGACCGGGCACATCGTGCCGTGGAACTACCCGATGCAGATCTTCGGGCGCTGCGTGGGCGGCGCGCTGGCGGCGGGCAACGTGTGCGTGGTCAAGCCGGCCGAGGACGCCTGCCTTTCCCTGCTGCGCGTGGCACAGCTGGCCACGCAGGCGGGCTTTCCGGCGGGGGCCATCAACATCGTCACCGGGTACGGCCATGAGGCGGGCGATGCGCTGGCCCGCCACCCGGGCATCGACCACATCAGCTTCACCGGCAGCCCGCGCATCGGCACGCTGATCCAGCAGGCGGCGGCGGAGCGGCACTGCCCCGTCACGCTGGAGCTGGGCGGCAAGAGCCCGCAGGTGATCTTCGCCGACGCCGACCTGGATGCGGCGGTGCCGGTGGTCATCAACGCCATCGTGCAGAACGCCGGGCAGACCTGCTCGGCCGGCTCGCGCGTGCTGATCGACTCGCTCATCTACGAGCCGCTGCTGGAGCGCCTGGGCCGTGCCTTCGAGGCCCTGCGCGTGGGCCCCGCGGCGATGGACCTGGACGTGGGCCCGCTCATCCGCCAGAGCCAGCAGCAGCGCGTGTGGGACTTCCTCTCCGATGCCCAGGTGGCCGGCATCCCGTTGGTGGCGCAGGGCACGGTGGTGGACGAGGCGCCCGAGACCGGCTTCTACCAGGCCCCCACGCTGCTGCGCGACGTGCCGGTGGACCACCGCCTGGCGCAGGAAGAGGTGTTCGGCCCGGTGCTCTCGGCCATGGCCTTCGAGGACGAGGACCACGCGGTGGAGCTGGCCAACGCCACGCGCTTCGGCCTGGTGGCGGGTGTGTGGACGCGCGACGGCGCGCGCCAGTTCCGCATGGCGCGGCGCATCGCCAGCGGCCAGGTCTTCATCAACAACTATGGCGCGGGCGGCGGGGTGGAACTGCCCTTTGGCGGCGTGAAATCGAGCGGCCATGGGCGCGAAAAGGGCTTCGAGGCGCTGTACGGCTTCACCACCCTCAAGACGGTGGCGATCCGCCACGGGTAGCGATTGCTATTAAATATATAGCATCATGCCCTAGTGGATATTGTGCTGGAGGCCTTTTTGGCCTCAAGCCCCCTGGATCAGCCCAGCGCGGTGTCCAGGATCATCATGATCACGAAGCCGATCATCAGCCCGCCCGTGGCCCAGGCTTCGTGTCCCTTGCGGTGCGACTCGGGAATGATCTCGTGGCTGATGACGAACAGCATCGCCCCGGCCGCAAAGCCCAGGCCCCACGGCAGCAGGTGAGAGGAAAAGCCGATGACCGTGGCGCCCAGCACCGCGCCCAGCGGCTCCACCAGGCCTGACGCCATGCCCAGCGCCACGGCCAGCCAGCGCTTGTAGCCGGCGGCCAGGAGGGCCACGGCCACCACCAGGCCCTCGGGCACGTCCTGGATGGCGATGCCAGCCGTGAGCGTGCCGGCGCGCAGCGCGTCGGCCCCGCCGTAGGCCACGCCGATGGCCAGGCCCTCGGGCAGGTTGTGCAGCGCGATCGCGAAGACGAACAGCCAGGTGCGCCGCAGCGTGCGCGGCGACGGGCCGCCCTCCACGCCCTTGATGAAATGCTCGTGCGGCAGCAGCCGCTCCATGACCAGCAGCGCGAGTCCGCCCAGCAGGATGGAGGTGCCGATGATGCCGCCCGCGCCCCAGGCCCCCGCGCCCGCCGACTGGGCCGCGGCAATGCCGGGAATGATGAGCGAGAACGAGCAGGCGGCCAGCATCACCCCGGCGCCGAAGCCGAACAGCGTGTCCTGCACCCGCTCGGACAGCCGCTGCGAGAACACCACCGGCAGCGTGCCCAGCGCGGTCGCCAGGGCCGCCACCAGCCCCCCGTGCCAAGCCTGCTCCACGCGCGGGTTGTCGGCCAGGAATTGGAAGAACTGCCGGCCCAGCACCAGGACGCCGGCCAGCACGATGGCCACCCCCATCCATCTGCGCATGCGCCAGCCGGTGCGTCCGGTGAGTGTGTCGTCAGCGTTCATGTGCAAGGCCCTGGTCGGAGGGTGGATCGATGGATCGAAAACGGGGAGCGCCGTCAGAACGAAGAATCGCTGCGGCCCTCGCCTGGCGTCAACCGCGGGCCTTCGCGTAGCGGCGGGCCACTTCGGCCCAGTCCACGACGTTATAGAACGCGGCGATGTATTCCGGGCGGCGGTTTTGGTACTTCAGGTAGTAGGCGTGCTCCCACACGTCCAGGCCCAGGATGGGCGTGTTGCCCGACAGCAGGCCCGCCATGAGCGGGCTGTCCTGGTTGCCGCTGCTCTCCACCGCGAGCTGGCCGCCGGGCGTGACGGACAGCCAGGCCCAGCCGCTGCCGAAGCGCGTGAGCGCGGCCTTGGTGAAGGCCTCCTTGAAGGCGTCGAACCCGCCCAGCTCCGCATCGATGGCCTGCGCCAGCGCGCCGGAGGGCTGCCCGCCGCCGCCCTGGCCCGCTGGCGCCATCACGGTCCAGAACAGGCTGTGGTTGGCATGCCCGCCACCGTTGTTGCGCACGGGCGCCTGGAGCTTCTCGGGCAGCGTCTGCACCTGGGCCACCAGCGCCTCGATGGACAGGTCGGCCTGCGGCGTGCCTTCCAGCGCGGCATTCAGGTTGTTGACGTAGGTCTGGTGGTGCTTGGTGTGGTGGATTTCCATGGTCTGCGCATCGATGTGGGGTTCGAGCGCGTCGTAGGCATAGGGCAGAGCGGGAAGCGTATGGGGCATGGTTTTCACTTTCTAAAAAGGGAGCGGAAACGGGTGACCGGGCGACCGGGGAACGGTCTTTGGACGGTGGTCTTCACAGAAAACCCTGTCTCTGGAAATGATAATTATTTTCATTCACCACGATGATGGCACGGTTTTGCGCAGGGTTTTGTGGGATTTGCGCCTGCATGTACGCACCACGCAGTGGTGTCGCTCTTTTTCCACCGGGTGGAAACCCTGAATATTCCCCCTGCCGTTCCCCCGCAGAATGTTCGGGTCCCAAAGCGCACGGCGTTCGCGCTGGCCTTTTCGGGAGGGAGCGTTACATCGTCCAGGACGATCCATAAAACAAAGGAGGGTTGCGATGAAAAGCACGTCAGTTCCATCCGCGCCGTCGGCCGCCACCAGCACCTGCGCCGGCACACCCATCACCTTGCCCCCGACCTTGCCGCCCAGTCCCTGCTGCTGCGACAGCGATCCGGTGGCCGGACTCCAACAGCTGTTCGTGGACTATTTCCAGGGCAAGGGCATGGCGGCGGGCCGCGACCCGGCCACGCGGCCGGTGTTCCTGCGCCTGCACGGCGTGGCGCATGGCCAGTTCACCATCGATCCGAATCTGCCGCCCGAGCTGCGGGTCGGCGTGTTCGGACAGGCGCCGCAGTACCCGGTGTGGGTGCGCTTCTCGGCCGACGTGCAGCCCGGCAACCCCGACCTCAAGGGCACCACGGGCATCGCGATCAAGCTGTTCGGGGTGCAGGGCCGCAAGCTGCTGGAGCCCGATCAGGACGCCACCACGCACGACTTCATCCTGCAGAACCACGATGTGTTCTTCACCGACACCGCGCGGGACATGTGCGAGTTCACCTGCGAATCGCTGCACGGCCGGGGCGATGCCTACCTGAAGGCGCACCCCGTCACCGCGCAGATCCTGAACGACATGGAAAAGACGGTGGACTCCGTGCTGGCCACCGACTACTGGAGCGTGCTGCCCTCCTGCTTCGGCCAGGGCCGCTTCGTCAAATACAAGATCGAGCCGGTGCAGGCGCCGCCGGCAGACGCGCCGCCGGACTTCGACGACCCGTTCTACCTGCGGGCCGACCTGCACGCCCGCCTGCGCAAGGGCCCGGCGCGTTTTCGCTTCCTGGTGCAGTTCCAGACCAACGACCATGACATGCCGCTCGACGCCGCCACGGTGCGCTGGAGCGAGCAGGCCAGCGTGCCGATCGAGGTCGGCATCCTGGAGCTGCCCCAGCAGGACCTGGACGCCCGGGGCCAGTCGGGCTACGGCGAAAACCTGGCCTACAACCCCTGGCATGCCCTGCCCGAGCACATGCCCATGGGCAGCATCGCCGAGGCGCGCAAGGCCGTGTACCGGGCCTCGTCCGAAAACCGCCGCAACGTGAACGGCGTGCCGCTGGGCGAGCCCGTGGTGCCCCGTCCGGCGCAGTACGCGCCCGGCGTGGACTATCCCGCCGCGAAGGACACGCGCATCTTGCGCGCCGCCGTCCACCCGGCAATCGGCATCGCCCGGGTGGGCAACAGCGAGACAGCGTTCTATCTGGGCCCTCAGGTGGTGAACCCGCCGCCGCAGCCCCAGGGCTTTTACCGCGATGCCACCGGCGCGCTCAAGCGCGAGGCCGCGCAGTTCCGCATCTACGGCTACAACGCCGCGGGCGACGTGGTGCGCGAGCTGACCGCCGACTGGGCCGACATCGAATGGTCCGTGCACGTCGCCAACAGCAAGGCGGCCTGGTACCAGTGGCAGATCGCGCTCGACATTCCGGAGGCGGCCAAAACCCAGCTGCCGCTGCGCAATGCCAAGAACGCCGCGCGCGACACGCTGGTCATCGACGCGGGCGTGCAGCGCATCGCGGGCCGCAACGCGGCGCCGGTGCCCTGCACCGGGCAGTTCACCGGCGTGCCGGTCAAGATCGGCGAGCTGCAGACCGACGCCAGCGGCCGGCTGGTGTTCCTGCCCGGCCACGGCGTCTCGGCCTCGCCCACGGGCAGCCCGATCTTCAACCCGGCCGACGGCGACTCGTTCATCAACGCCGACGGCTGGTACGACGACACCTGCGACGGCCCGGTCTCGGCCACGGTGCGCATCGAGGGCCAGGAGATTCCTGTGGAATCCGCCTGGGTGGTGACCGCCCCGCCCAACTACGCACCGCAGGTCAAGACCCAGCGCACGCTGTACGACCTGCTGCAGGACCTGTACGTCCAGGCCGGCTGGCTGCCCGCGCCGGCCACGATCTCGTTCGCCGACGACGTGTACCCCATCCTGCAGCGCCTGTCGGGCCTGCAATGGGTGAACCAGGGCTTCGCCACCCTGTTCGGCCACCAGGGGCAGTACGACTTCGAGAACCCCGCGCTGATCGAGCGGCTCTCCGCCCTGCCCCCTGCAGGCGGCTACGACCCCAACGCCGAACTGCGCCGGCAGGTGTTCAACAGCTTCCGCCCCCCCAGCCCACCGGACGGCAACCAGATGCCCTGGCCCTGGCTGTACGGCGATGCGATGACGGTGCCCGCAGGCCAGAGCCCGCG
This sequence comes from Acidovorax sp. KNOB132, assembly GCF_057541515.1. Classification (NCBI taxonomy): domain Bacteria; kingdom Pseudomonadati; phylum Pseudomonadota; class Betaproteobacteria; order Burkholderiales; family Comamonadaceae; genus Acidovorax; species Acidovorax sp. KNOB132. The sequence goes on along the minus strand of NZ_BAAJYT010000093.1, from coordinate 822 downwards.
CCAGAACGCCAGCATCAGCCAGACGCAGAGCAATGTGCTGGCGCGCTGGGTGCAAGGCGACTTCGTCTCCGACTGGGATGCCGGCCGCCAGCTGCCGGCCAGCATCGACGCGGTGCCGCTCGCGCAGCAGCCCGCCACGCTGGACCGGGCGGCGCTGGAGTTCTGCCTGGCCGACGCCTTCCACCCCGGCTGCGAAATGACCTGGCCCATGCGCCATCTGACGCTGTACAGCCGCCCGTTCCGCATCCGCCAGCGTCCGGCGGGCACGGCCGAGCCCAGCTATGGGCCCACGCTCGACCAAGCCACCGCGCTGTCGGCCCAGGGGCCGCTGTATGCCCAGGGGCCCGGCGACATCAACCGCTGGATGGGCCTGCCCTGGCAGGCCGACACGGCCTACTGCCGGGCGGGGTACGACACCGCCTACGACCCGTTCGCGCCCACCTTCTGGCCGGCCCGCGTGCCCAACCACGTGCTGACGGCCGAGGACTACGCCATCGTCGTGGACCGGCAGCAGCCCATGGCCCGGCGCATCGAGGCGTTCTCCAACCGCACCAGCTGGAACAAGCCGCTGCACGGCACCACGGCCGGGCAGATGGAAGAAATGGTGCGCATCTTCGGATCGATGGGGCTCGTGGAAGTGCGCCCGGGCGTGCCGGACGATCCGGCCTTCCCGGCGCAGATGATGGTGGCGTCGTACGGCCCCGATGTCTCGGCCGGCGACGCCGCCAGCCTCAGCGACGCCGCGCTGGCCGCGCAGACCCGCCTGCTGGGCGCCGCCGCCGTCGAAAGCGACGCGGCCGATGCCACCGCCCCCATCCACCC
>NZ_BAAJYT010000092.1:0-13753 GCF_057541515.1 Acidovorax sp. KNOB132 | reverse complement strand
GCATCGGCCAGCGCCAGCAGCCCGCGCGAAAAAGCGCTCCAGCCAGTCGCTGTCGGCCCGCGGCAGCGACAGGGCGAGCGTGAAGGCCAGCGGCTGGGCGCCGCACGCGGCCAGATCGCTCAGGTTGACCGCCAGCGCCTTGTGGCCGAGCGCCTCGGGATCGACGTCGGCGAAGAAATGGCGGCCCTCCACCAGCATGTCGCTGGAGACGGCCAGGTGCATGCCCGGCGCGGGCGCGAGCAGCGCGCAGTCGTCGCCCACGCCCAGCGCGGCACGGCGCACGGGGCGCTGGAAGAAACGGCGGATCAGATCGAATTCACCCATGGCAGGAGCATACGGTGCGGCAGGCCACGGCCCGCGCTACGTCTGGTAGTCGCCGCTGGCCTCGGGCTGAAAGAGGATGGCGACGACCTGCGCCGCGCAGGTGTCGCCGTTCGGCGTGAGCCACTTCGCGACGTCCCCCACCTTCAGGCCCAGCAGGCTGCTGCCCACCGGCGAGAGCACGGAGATGAAGCCGGCCGTGGGCTCGGCATCCCGCGGATAGCAGACCGTGAGCGTCTGGCGCCGGGCGGTCTGCACATCGACCAGCTCCACGCGCGAGTACATCGTCACGACATCGCCGGGCACGGCGCGCGAGCCCGTCACCTCGGCGCTGGCCAGCAGCGCGGCCAGGGCGGGGGGGGAGTTCGCGCCCGGGCAGTTTGTTCAGGCGGGCGAAATCAAGTTCGGTGAGCGTGCGCTCGCCGTGAATCGTTGCATGCATCGACACACTCCATCGAATGAATGCGGGCAACGCCCAAAAGAGGGTGCGCCCGCGGCCGCGCGAGGCGGGGGCCCGGCGGCGGAGGGTTGCGCTGAAAGAAGAGGAGAGGGGAGCGGACCGCCGGGCTCAGGAAGGTGCGGGGGGCACCGGCCGATGCGCTCTCTTGGCGGCCGCGTACGCGCCGGCCGCTGCGCGGGGCAGTGCGGCCAGGGTGGCGTGGGGGCCGGAGAGGGGGAAGGGCATGCGGGCAGTGTAGGCCGTCATGCGGGCGGCACCCGCAATGGCCTCACGCCCTTTGCCAGATTGGGTGCCCCCTCGCGCTGCGGCGCGCGCCCAGGAGCGGAATGCAGGGCGGCCAGGCAAAAAAAACCGGCCCAGGAGGGCCGGCTTTTCGCGGAGTGCGGCAGGGCTCAGTAACGGCCACCGCCGAAACCACCCGTGCCGTAGCCCACGTCGGAGCGCTTGTTCGCGCCGTAGCCCGCTGCGCTGTAGCCGCCCGAGCCGCCGCCTTCTTCGCGGGGGCGGGCCAGGTTCACGACGATCGAGCGGCCGTCGACGGACATGCCGTGCAGTCCGGTGATGGCGGCCTGCGCGACTTCGGCGGACGCCATTTCCACGAAGCCGAAGCCCTTGGAGCGGCCGGTTTCACGGTCCATCATGACCTTGGCGGAGGAGACGTTGCCGAACTCGGCAAAGTTGCTTTGCAAGATCGCATCGGTCACGGAGTAGGGCAGGTTGCCCACGTAGATTTTGCTGCTCATGGAAAGAGCCTTTCTGAAAGAGGTGCGCAACGAATGGCGCGCCGTTGGAGGACGGTGGTGCGAAGGGGGAAAAGGGAGCTGCCTTGGCAGACCCTTGGCCTCAGCACGCCGGAGGATGCGGCATGCTCGTTTGCAGCCAGCCCTGGGTGATGGCAAAGAGCCGGGCGGCTTCGCGGGATGCAAAGGCTTTGTCGAAACGGAATACGCGGCAGTAGCTGCCGTTACCCTGGGATCGATGGACCGAGAAGGAGGCGCGGAAGCGGCCACAGTCGGTCGGGTGTGTCGAGGGCGAGACGACGTATGGGCCCATGGGAATGGCGGTCTTGGAAATCTAATTCATTCAGGATCGCAGGCGGGAGAGGGCCTGCGTGAGCATCGAGGAACTCGGTCGGCTGCAGCTCGGCAGATCGACAGGGCGACGAAGGTCGCAAAAGGCGGCCTGCCGGGTGCCGATGGCCGGTTCCCAGCAAGCGTTGCGGTGATGGCACGGGTCAGGCACCAGGACTGCAACAAAGGGCATTATATCACCATTGAGAATTTAAAAGTCAATTAATATTCTCGATGGTTTTAAAGAGGGTGTCTCCCAGCCACCCCTCGGGGCTATTCGGCCGCCTGCCCAAGCACCGCCCGGTATACGGACAGGTCCTGCTCCGAGAAGCAGCAGAAGGTCACCTCCCGAATACCGGGCGTCTGCGCGAGGGTGGCATGCACCGCATCGACGGCCACCACCGCCGCCTGCTCGATCGGGTAGCCGTAGATGCCCGTGCTGATGCAGGGAAACGCCACCGTCCTCGCCCCGCGTTCGCTCGCCAGCAGGAGCGATTTGCGATAGCAGGAGGCCAGCAGGCCCGCCTCGCCGTTCGCGCCGCCGCGCCACACCGGACCGACCGTGTGCACGATGACGGAGGCCGCCAGCCGGTAGCCCCGGGTGGCTTTCGCATCCCCGGGCTTGCAGCCGCCCAGCAGGCGGCATTCGTGCAGCAGCTCCGGGCCGGCCGCGCGGTGGATGGCGCCATCCACCCCGCCCCCGCCGAGCAGCGACGAATTGGCCGCGTTGACGATGGCATCCACCGCCAGCTGGGTGATGTCGGCGCGCAGCGCGCGAAGCGTGGCGTTCGCCATGGGCACGGCCTGCCGTCGGCCCGTCAGGACACCGCGCCCCGAAAGCGCTGCGCCGCCTGCCGGCTCACCTCGCCCAGCAACTGCTCGTTGCGCTGGCGCTCGCGCAGCCAGCGCGCGTCGTTCTGGCCGGCGTCGGCCTCGCTGCGCAGCATGTGCAGCGCGCTCGACGCCCCGGTGACACCCGCGTGCCGCGCGATGTGGTCGATCGTCTGCAGGATGTGGTCGCGCAGCGGCATGTGGCTGCCCGTGGCCGGGTCCACATAGACCGCGTCCATGCCGAAGCGGCAGGCCTGGAAGCGGTTGTATGTGTAGACGAGGTAGTCGTCCTCGGTCGGCATGAAGGGCTGCTCGGCCAGGAACCACGCACCCAGCGACTGCACGAAGCCGGCGAGCGCGGCGGCGCGCTCCACGGTGAGCGGCGTGTCGAACACCCGGATCTCGATGGTGCCGAACTCGGGCTTGGGGCGGATGTCCCAGTAGAAGTCCTTCATGCTCTTGACCACGCCCGTGCGCGTCATCTTGTCGAAGTAGTGCTCGAAGTCCGTCCAGGTGAGCGCCATGGGCGCGCGGCCGGACAGCGGGAACGCGAACACCGAGTTGAGCCGGGCGGAATCGAACGCCGTGTCCTGCCCCTGCACGTAGGGGCTGGAGGCCGACAGCGCGATGAAGTGCGGGATGTAGCGCGACATGCGGTGCAGCATCAGCAGCGCCGCGTCGGCGTCCGGGCAGCCGATGTGCACGTGCTGCCCGAAGATCGTGAACTGCTTGGACAGGTAGCCGTACAGCTCCGACAGTTCGCGAAAGCGCGGCTTGTCGTAGATGCGCCGCTCGTGCCATTGCTGGAACGGGTGCGTGCCGCCGCCGGCCACGGCGATGTTGAGCTTGTCCGCGCTCTTGACCAGCGCATCGCGGATCTGCGTGAGCTGGCCCAGCACCTCGCTGCTGCTGTGGCACACGCCGGTGGAGATCTCGATCATGCTGTTGGTCATCTCGGGCACGACGCTGCCGGGCAGCGGCGTCTTGTGCATGAGGCGCAGCATGTCCTCGGCATAGGGCGCGAGGTCGTAGTCGTGCGTGTTGACGAGCTGCAGCTCCAGCTCGACGCCCAGCGTCAGGGGCTCGGAATGGTGGAAGGCTTCAAGACTCACGGCTGTTGTCTCCGTTGGCGGCGCGCGAGAGCGGCGCCCAGGGTTTCGAACTCTCGCCCGCGCGGTAGATGGCGACGGTGGCGATCACGGCCCCGAGCACTTCCATGACCAGGATGGCCGGCAGCGCCACGCGGGCGATCAGCTGGCCGGTGGAGGCCGAGGCCACCACGAACTGCGATGCGATCAGCAGCGCGATGGACGACATCGGCGTCATCGCGCAGCCCACCCACAGGGCCTGGCGCCAGCTGGCGCCGCTGCCCACGTTGCCCACCGCCACGCCCAGGGCCTTGGCCGCCAGGCGCACCACGATCAGGGCCAGCACCACGCCGGCCACCGGGCCGCTCCAGTCGGCCTGCGCCGCCACGGTGGAGACCAGCACGAACATCAGCATGGTCAGCAAAGACGAGGCCGTTCCCATCTGGCGCGGCCAGGCCCAGGGGCGCGGATTGAGCTGCTTGAGCAGCATGCCGGCCAGGAGCGCGGCCAGCGGCGCGGAGCCGCCCATGTGCGCCGCGACGGCCGTGCCGGCGGCGATGAGGGTGAGCAGCAGGAACGAAGTGTTCTCGCTCGTGGGGCTCATGAAGCGCAGCGCCATGCGCAGCACCAGGGCCAGCACGGCGCCGACAATGATCGAGACGCCCAGCACCACCATGACCGGGTAGATGGTGTCCATGATGCGCGCGGCGGGGCGATTGATCAGCTCCGCCGTGGCGCTGCCCAGCGTCAGGGCGTACAGCGTGGAGAGCGTGGCCAGCACCATGGCGCGGTCGGTCACCGGGCCGGCGGCGCGCGTGTCGGCCACCACGCGGCTGAGCACCGCGGGCGAGGCGGCCAGGGCCACCAGGGCGAGCGGGCCGGCAGCGCGCTGGGGCACGTCCAGCCACATCAGCACGTAGTACACGGCGAAGTAGGTCAGGGCCGATTCGGCGATGCTCTGCACCAGCACCATCGGGTTGTGGCGGAACCAGCGCAGCGGAATGCGCCCGCCCGCCTCGAACAGCACCAGTGCGATGCCCAGCTCCAGCAGGAACAGGCTGATGCCCTGCAGCGGCCACACGGCGCCGGTGAAGCCCAGCAGGCCGGCGATGGTGCCGACCAGGGTGTAGCCGACCACCTTGGGCAGGCCGATATGGCGTTGGAAAAGGTAGCCCGATACCGCGGCCACTGCGAGCAGCAGCGACCATTGCACGGTGGGCAACCCGGCCGAAGGGCGCAACCATTGCGCCCAGAAGCTCAGGATTTCATCCATTCTTTGTATGTCCTCTTCGCGCAGGCGCCAGGCCTGCAGGGTTGGGTCGGCCTTCGCGAAGCCCCCTCGGCGCGCAGCGGCCCGACCCCGGGGTCGCCCGAATTTACCCGCTGGGGTGGCCCCACCCTGTAGGACGGAGGCCTCCATTCCGGGGCGTATCGGGGCGGCGGAAAAGACCTTTTAACAGGGCTCAGGCCGCGCGCCGGGCGGGCATGAAAAACTCCAGCGGCGCGCGCCGCAGCCGCGAGCGCAGGGCCGCGTAGACGCGGGCCCGCTCCACCCCCGTCACGCTGTGCGCGCGCAGGGCGAGCCGGAAGGCCAGGTAGAAGCTCACCGACACGTTCAGCGCGCCCAGCAGCGGGATCGTGGCCACGGCCCACCAGAACTGCGGCATGTGCAGCACCTGCAGGCCCAGCGCCGTGCTAGCGGCGCCCAGCTGGCCCGACGACAGCGTGACGTGGCGCACGTCCAGCCCGAGCCCGAAGAACGAGGCGATGGGCGGCACCAGCCCCAGCATGAAGCCCAGCGAGATGTTGGCAGCGAAGCCGGACAGGTTCTCGCGCAGGAAGTGCGCCCAGCGCGCGGCGCGCGCCGTGCCCAGCAGCCGGGTGATGCGCGGGTTGTACTGCACGGCCGAATCCAGGCGGTGCAGCACGAACCAGTTCTCCGCCCAGCCCGCGATGATGCTGGAGGCGAACAGCAGCACGCCGGTGAAGGCCGCGAACAGCAGCGAGGGCCCCAGCAGGTGCAGCGACTCCAGCACGTGGTGGGCCTGGGCCGTGCTGATGGCCGTCTGCCCGGTTCCCTTGGCGATCAGCAGCGTGATGCCGATCACGGTCGGGAACACCACGAGCACGTTGCCCAGCACCGCGGCCACCTGCGACCGCACCAGGTGCGTGACCTCGTCCACGAAGGACACCACGGCCTCGTCGGAGTGCAGGTCCTTGAGCTTGGCCGCCATGGCCGGCGCGGTCATCGCGGGCTGCTTGGTGGCCACCGTGAAGTGCAGCAGCAGGATCAGCACGAAGCTCACCGAATAGTTCACGCCCGCCCAGAAGCCGCCCCAGAAGGCCGACAGCGCCAGTGCCGCCAGGCCGAACTTCATGAGGGTGGTGAAGGCCATCACCAGGCCGCCGCCCGCGGCCTTGCCGACCATGGCGCGGTATTCGGCGCCGGTGCGCGTGATGTAGTGCTCGCCCGTCTCGGCGCTGCGCTCGGCCACCTTGGCCGCCAGCAGCGACGAGTTGGACGCCAGCAGCGCGCGCAGGCTGCGTCTTTCGCGGCCCACCGTGACCAGCCGCGCCATCAGGCGGGCGGCGGTGGGGGCGGGCGTGGGCGAGAGCAGGCAGTCCAGCAGCTCGCGCACGCGCAGGATGCGCTCGCGCAGCTGCCGCAGCCGGAACACCAGGCCCACCGAAATGCCGTTGTCCTCGAAATGCGAATACACGGTGGCCGCGGCGGCGCGGCAGGCATCGAGCCGCTCGCGCAGGCGCTGCACGGATTCGTCGAGCCGGTCGGTGGTGCGCAACTGGTGCATCACCTCCACGCGCACGCTCTCCACGTCGCGGATCAGGGCGTGGAACGGCTGCGCGTCACGCGCGGCTTCGCTCATGCGCAGGCGCAGTTCGGGCGCGAAACCGGTGGACAGGATCTGCCCCGCGCAATAGGTGATGGCGTCCAGCAGGGCGCGCTGCCAGCGGGTGGCGCCCGGCGCCTCGGCCGGGGCCATGGCCGACAGCAGCCGCACGAGCAGGGCCTCGTCCAGGGCCGCGAGCCACAGCGCATCGAAATCGTAGGGCAGCGCCAGCATGAACAGCTCGGACGCGTCGATGGTCTCCGGGCTGCCGGGCAGCAGCTTGTAGCGCAGGCGCTCCGCCACCTCGCTGGCGAGGGCCGTGCGCGGCGCGAAGCCGAAGTCGGCCAGCAAGGTGGTGATGTCCACCGTGCCGACGAGCGCGCTCCACCAGTCCTGCAGGCGCTGGCGCGCGGCATCGTCCTTTTCGATGGCCTCCACGAACAGTTGCATGCGGCCGACCGCGGCCTCGACCGAGCGGCGGTTGCCCCGCACCCAGTCCAGCAGCGCAATCAGCCAGAGGTGGCGCTGCGCCAGCGGCGCGCCCGCATCCAGCTGGGCCAGCAGGTGGCCCAGGTCATTGGCGTGGCGCTTCAATGCAGCACTCTGCCGTTCAGGGGGGCGCCCGAGGCGTCGCCGGACACGGCTTCCAGCACGAACAGCGCAATGGGGCATTCGAACGGCTCGCCGTCCTCGGCCACGCAGAAATAGCGGCCGTGCATGCTGCCGCTGGCCGTGCGCAGGCGGCAGCCGCTCGTGTACTGGAAGGATTCGCCGGGCTTGAGCAGCGGCTGCTGCCCGACGACACCCAGGCCCTTGACCTCTTCGGTGTGGCCGCGCGCGTCGCTGATGACCCAGTGGCGGGAGATCAACTGGGCGGGGATGTCGCCCGTGTTCGTGATGGTGATGGTGTAGGCGAAGCCATAAAAGCCCTCGTCGGGCGTGGATTGCTCGGGCAGGTACTGGGATTGCACCTCGGCCTGGAACTGGTACTTCGGCATGGGCGCAATGGTACCCGGGCCGGCGGGCAAGCCTTCCGGATCGCCGCGGGCTGCTGCGACAATCGGGGGATGAGCCGCACCTACCGCATTGCCCCCTCGATCCTGTCCGCCGATTTCGCCCGCCTGGGCGACGAAGTGAAGAACGTCATCGCCGCCGGCGCCGACTGGATCCACTTCGATGTGATGGACAACCACTACGTGCCCAACCTGACGTTCGGGCCCATGATCTGCCAGGCGCTGAAGCCCCACGCCAAGACCCCGGACGGCCAGCCCGTGCCGATCGACGTGCACCTGATGGTCCAGCCCGTGGATGCGCTGGCCGCCGCCTTCGCCGATGCCGGCGCCGACTACATCAGCTTTCACCCCGACGCCTCGGCCCACGTGCACCGCAGCGTGCAGGCCATCCGCGCCAAGGGCGCCAAGCCCGGCCTGGTGTTCAACCCCGCCGAACCGCTCGACGTGCTCGACTGGGTGATCGACGACATCGACCTCATCCTCATCATGAGCGTGAACCCGGGCTTCGGTGGCCAGAGCTTCATCGACTCCGCCCTGCGCAAGATCGAGGCCGTGCGCCGGCGCATCGACGCCTGCGGCAAGGACATCCGCCTCGAAGTGGACGGCGGCATCAAGACCGACAACATCCGCCGCGTGGCGGATGCGGGCGCGGAAACCTTCGTGGCGGGCAGCGCGATCTTCGGCAAGCCCGACTACGCCGGCGTGATCGGCGCCATGCGCACGCAACTGGCCTGACGCGGCCCGGCCGCAGTCTGGGCCTGCATTCACATCGATCAGCGCGCTGGTGGCGCTGGGGGCGGTGGCACGATGGTGGTCGTGGTGCTCTCGCGCAGCACGCCGCCCGCGGCGGGCGAGCCGGACACGGCACTCGGGCCCTTCACGCGGTCCAGGCAGGCGGAACGCTCTTCGGGCGTCTTGAACACGGCGCAACGGTCCACCGCATTGCTCTGCTCGGCCTGGGCGCCCGGGTTGGTCAACTGGCCGGTGCGCGACGATTCGAGGGCCGCACCCGCTTCCTGCAGGCACACGGCCTGGGACTGCTGCGTGTTGCCGCTCAGGCAGGCCTGGCGGTCGCGCTCGTAGCGGGCCCGGGCGGATTCGTCCGGTGCGGCGTGCGCGGTGGCGGCGGCGGCGGCCAGCAGGGCGGTGGTGGCGAGCGCGGAAAAGCGGCGAAGAGAAGACATCGGCATGGTGATCCTTTGGTATGCGAACCGCCCCTGGCAGCCGGGCGAAGGCCCGGCCGGGGCAAGGTTTGCAGACTAGGCGTACACCGAGGGAGCGTCTGTCGGACGGTGCGCAGCCGCCGTGCGGGCCGTTCGCCCGCCACAGGGCGGCCCAGGCGTCAATCCACGATGAAGAGCTGCGCGCCCGTGGCCGTCGACGACCGGTGGGCCGCATCGCCGAAGTCGGACACCTGATAGCTCATGCCGGCCGTGAGCGTGACACGGCGACCATCCTTCAATTCGGTTTCCAGCGTGCCTTCCAGCACGAACAGGATGTGGCCCCGGTCGCACCAGTGGTCGGCCAGGTAGCCGGCGGAATAGTCGACCCGGCGAATGCGAATGTCGCCCACGGTCTGGGTGCGCCACAGGGCCGTTCCGGTCTCGCCAGGGTGCTCGGTGGGTGCGATGAGCGACCAGTCCGTCGTAGTGAAGGGCAGTGCAGGAATTTTCATGTCAAAGCGGTGGGGCCGGTGAATCTGGAAACGGTCGGCCGCTCAGCGCAGGCCCTTCGCCAACGCGCGCGTCAGGTCGGCGGCGGACGCCTCCCGGCAACCGCTCGCGTTCTGTCCGGACCACAGTGGTGAAAAGTCGCTGCGCCCCAAGGCTTCCGCCTTGGCGCGCAGCGGGGCCAGCGCGGCCGTCGCGAGGGGGAACTCCGGGGCCGCGGGGTTCAGTGGCCCCAGCTCGTGCATGACGCGGTTCATGATGCCGCGGGCAGGGCGGCCGGTGAACAGGTGGGTGAGGGCGGTATGGCGCGCCGCGTCGCTTTGCAATGCGGCGCGGTGCACTGCGCTGGTGGTGGCCTCGGTGGCCAGCATGTAGGCGGTGCCGACCTGCACGCCCGAGGCCCCCAGCGCCATGGCCGCGGCCACGCCCTGGGCGTCCGCGATGCCCCCGGCCGCGATGACCGGGCACTGCACGGCGCCGACGATCTGGGGCAGCAGCGCGAAGGTGCCGGATTGCTTGGTCAGGTCGTGCGACAGGAAGTGCCCGCGGTGCCCGCCGGCCTCCAGGCCCTGCGCGATGACCGCGTCCACGCCCCGCGCCTGCAGCCAGAGCGCTTCTTCCACCGTGGTGGCCGACGCGAGGACTTTGGAGCCCCAGCTTTTCACCTGCGCCAGGAGGTCGTCCGGCGGCAGCCCGAAATGGAAGCTGACCACCGGCGGCCGGAACTCCGCCAGCAGGCCGGCCACCTCGGCGTTGAACGGATGGCGTCCCGCACCGGCGGGGATGTCCTCCGAACGAAGGCCGAATTCGGCGTAATAGGGCGCCAGCGCCGCACGCCATGCCGCCTCCCGCTGCGGATCGGGCTGGGGCGGCGTGTGGCAGAAGAAGTTGACGTTGTAGGGCCGGCGGGTGGCCGCGCGGATGGCCGTGACTTCCTGGCGGATCAGGTCGGGCGTGAGCCCGGCGCAGGGCAAGGAGCCCAGGCCCCCGGCTTCGCTCACGGCGATCACCATGGCGCTTCCCGACACCGCCACCATGGGCGCCTGGATGAGGGGAAATTCGGTGCCGAGGAGGTGTTGGAGCGTGGTCATCGGTGGGGCCTGTAGGGACGTGGTGGGCATTCTGCACCACCTCCTCCAGCCGCCACGCGCGGCGGTTCAGCGGGCGGGGCCGAATCCGAACAGGGAGGGTTTGGAGGGGGCCGGGGGATCGGCTGGCGGGCGCCCCGTCTGGGGCGCATCGTGCGATGGCGACACCCCTTTCGCGGCCCGCTTCACGGCAAGGCGAGGGCCGATGTCCAGGTCTTCGATCATGGCTTGCAACACCCGAAGCCCATCGGCCAGGGCCTGGTGGTAGGTGCCCGCGGCCGACGCGGACCGTTCCATCTCCGCCCAGGCACCGCCGCCTTCGCGCTCCATCAGCACCCAGCGGAAGTCCCCGGGGGACGGCTCTTGCACATGGATGGCGATGGGGCGGAGGGGGGACGGCATCGCTCCAGCATAGGGGATCGCGGGGAATGGCCCAAGGCCGTGCCGCCCCCCGATTGGCAGGCAATGCCTACCGATGCGGCAAGCGGCCGCCTACAAGGCTGGCAGACCGATCGACGCAGACTGGGACGCACGGGGTTCCCCCTTCGGAGAAAAGTCACATGGCAACTGGCAGTCGCACGCTCTGGAAGGGCGCCATCACTTTCGGCCTGGTCCACATCCCTGTCGGGCTGCACACGGCGGCGACGGAGCAGGGCGTGGACTTCGATTGGCTGGACAAGCGGTCCATGGACCCGGTGGGCTACAAGCGCATCAACAAGAAGACCGGCAAGGAAATCGACAAGGACCACATCGTCAAAGGGGTGCAGTACGAAGACGGCAAGTACGTCATCATCAGCCCGGAAGAGATCGAGGCGGTGTTCCCCAAGACCACGCAGACCATCGAGATCGAGCGCTTTATCGACGCGAACGACATGCCGTTCATCTTTCTGGAGCGGCCGTACTACGTGGCACCCGTCAACAAGAGCGACAAGGTCTATGCGCTGCTGCGCGAAACCCTCATCGCGACGGGCAAGGTCGGCCTCGCGAAGGTCGTCATCTCGACGAAGCAGCACCTGGCCGCGCTGGTGCCCTCGGGGCCGGCGCTGGTGCTGAACCTGCTGCGCTGGGGCGACGAGGTCAAGACGCTCGACTCGCTCGAACTGCCGGCCGCCGGCAGGAAGGGTGTGAGCGCCGCGGAGCTCAAGATGGCCAGGCAACTGGTCGAGGAGATGTCCGGAAAATGGGACCCCGCCGACTTCAAGGACGAGTTCCGCATCCAGGTCATGAAGCTCGTGGGCAAGAAGGCGAAGGCGGGCGAAGGCCACACCGTCATGGACCCGGAGGAAGAAGCGCCGCAGACCGGCGAAGTGATCGACCTCACGGCCCTGCTCAAGCGCAGCCTCAAGGGTGGCTCCGCGCCTGCGCGCAAGGCGGCGGGCAAAACGGCCGGCAAGGCGGGGGCCAAGGCGCCTGCCAGGAAGGCCGGTGCCAAAAGCGCCGCCGCCAGGAAGAGCGCACCGGAAAGAAAAGCGGCGTGAGCGATTGCTCGCCCGCGTGTTCAGACCGGTGATGCCATGCGCGTCGCCACGTGGAACATCAACAACGTCAACAAGCGGATCGACCGGCTGGTCGATTGGCTGCAGCGCACGCGGCCCGATGTGGTCGCGCTGCAGGAACTCAAATGTCCCACGGCGCAGTTCCCGCATGAGGCGCTGCGCGCGGCGGGCTACCGCGGCATGGCCGTCGGCCAGCGCACCTGGAATGGCGTGGCGCTGCTCGGCCGCGGGCACGATCCGCTGCCCGTGTTGACCGCGCTGCCGGGCGACCCGGCCGACAAGGAGGCCCGCTACCTCGAAGCGGCCATCCACGGCGTGCTCTATGCCTGCCTGTACCTGCCCAACGGCAACCCGCAACCCGGCCCCCGATTCGACGCCAAGCTGCGTTGGTTCGAGCGGCTGAACCGCCGCGCCGAGGCGCTCTGGGCGTCTGGCCATCCCGTGGTGCTGATGGGCGACTGGAACGTCGTGCCGACGGATGCGGACATCTACCGGCCCGACACATGGGCGGACAATGCCCTGTTGCAGCCGGCGCCCCGGCAGGCCTATGCCGACCTGTTGGCCCAGGGGTGGACGGATGCCATCGCCACGGTGCACCCGAAGGACGTGCCGTTCACCTTCTGGGACTACCGGCGCCGGCGCTGGGAGCGCGATGCGGGACTGCGCATCGATCACATCCTGGTGAGCCGCATGCTCCGCGTGGCGGATGCCGGCGTGGACCGGGACGAGCGCGGTAAGGCCAACGCCAGCGACCACGCCCCCGTCTGGGCGGAACTGACGGTGGCGAAGGCGCCCACGCGGCGCCGGGCGGCCAGGCCGGCCGGCGTTTGAAGCGCCCCACAGGCCGGTGATCGCTGCCAGAATCCAGGGTGCCTCGACCCTTGGGGTTGCAAGCGTGCTTCACAAGGACAATGCTTTCATGAACGATCCCGGCGGCTTTCCCGATCTCGAATATGTCGGCTTCTGGGCGCGCGTGGGCGCGACGCTGATCGACACCCTGCTGCTGATCGTCGTGACGGTGCCGCTGCTGGTGGCGTTCTATGGCTGGGCGTATTTCGAATCCGAGCGCCTGGTCTTGGGGCCTGCGGATTTCGTCATCTCCTGGGTGCTCCCGGCCGTGGCCGTGGTGCTGTTCTGGCTGAGCCGGCAGGCCACGCCGGGCAAGATGGCCATCGGCGCCCGCGTGGTGGATGCCGCCACCGGCAAGCCGATGACACCCGGGCAGTCCGTGGGCCGCTACGTGGCGTATTTCGCCTCCGCGATTCCGTTGGGTCTGGGCCTGCTGTGGGTGGCGTTCGACAGCCGCAAGCAAGGCTGGCACGATAAGCTGGCGGGCACGGTGGTCGTGCGGCCGAAGCGGCGTGGGACGCAGGCGGTGGGTTTTCCGCAGGGTTGAAGACGTTCTCCCGCACCAGGACCGCCACGGCGCCACCCCGACTTCATTCACTGCACGCCTGTTTTCAGGGCCATGACGATGCAACCTGCCCCCTTTTCAGACTGGATTCCGCTGCCCCCCGCACAAGCCGATGCCGCGATCGTGGACCTGGACGGCACCATGGTGGACACGCTCGGCGATTTTTCCGAGGCGATCAACCGCATGCTGCGCGAGCTGGGGCTGCCCGGCATCGCGGCGCCCGACATCGAACGCATGGTGGGCAAGGGCTCGCAGCACCTGATTCATTCGGTGCTCAATCACGTTCTGGCGCATGATTCACTAGGGCGGTTGCGCTATAAAAAAAAAGTAGCACTTGTTTTTCAAAGGCGGCTTGCGGGCCGCCTTTTTTCATGGTGGGGGCGATCCTGCTGGGGCGCGCGCTGCGGCACGGGCGCCCGGCGTGTCCGCCTTCATCCGTGCGGGCACTTTCCG